>JBFLWC010000356.1:0-4782 GCA_040758415.1 Bacteroidota bacterium
ATTACATTTCCCTCCGCAAAAATTATTTTTGAAACTAAATCAAATATAGCAAATTTCTCGATAGTATTTTTTATTCATTTAGCATCTAACCACTGCGTATTTTTCTCGACCGGCACTGTTGCTATGAAGTTCTAAAAACGATGGATACTTTTGGCATAGCCACGCCTTTAGCATTTGCATAAGGTTAGTTATATTTAGCCGAAATAAAATGTAGATAAAATTTGTATCCGTTGAACAGACGAAAAAATATAATTGTTGTAGGTGGAAATGCAGCCGGGCCAGCTGCAGCTGCAAAAGCAAAACGCACGGCTCAGGATGCATATGTTCTTATGATTGAAGCAAGTGATTTTATTTCCACAGGCACTTGCGAGCTTCCTTATCTTCTTTCTGGCGAAATTGGTAATTATAACGACATTGTTTTTTTTAGTGCTGAATCATTCGAGAAAGAGAAAGGCGTTAAAGTTCTTGCTTCGCATTTTGTTGAAAAGATCGAGAGGATGAAAAGAATAATTACAATTAGAAATTTGAAAAGCGGACACAAGTTTAATCAAGAATATGACAAGTTAATTCTTTGTACCGGTTCAACTGCAAAAACTCTTCCATCGCTTCCAAAAAATCTTTCTAATGTATTTACACTCAAGTCTGTGGCAGATTTAATATCCATCAACGCTTATCTTGAAAAAAATAAAATTAGAAATGTTCTGATAATTGGTGCCGGTTACATCGGGCTAGAAATTGCAGACGCCTTAGCCAAAGGCACAGATTCCCAAAAATCATTTGGTTACTCAATTACAATTTTGGAAAAAGAAAAACTTCCAATGCCCGGCTTAGAAGTTGAGACACGAAATCTGCTGTTTGATCTTTTGAAGCAGAACGACATTGAATTTCTTGGCAATGCCCGTGATGTGAAGTTTAATAACAATGGAGAAAAATTTCTTAGCATCAAGTTAGAAGGAAGAGTTATAGAGTATGATTTAGTTTTACTCTGTGCCGGCTTTGAACCGAACAACACTTTAGCTGTTTCGTCAAAATTGAAAATTGGCAGCTACGGCGGAATTAATGTTGATCAAAAACTTTGCACATCGGATCCAAATATTTATGCTGCAGGAGATTGTATTGAAGTAATGAACAAAATAACATCTCGACCGGACTACATTCCGCTTGCAACAATAGCCCATCAAACCGGGCATATTGCCGGCGAGAATGCTGCGGGCGGAAATGCTGTAACTCAGCCATTCGTAAAAAATATAGCTGTAAAAGTTTTCAGAAAATCTTTGGTATCTATCGGATTAAATTCTGATGAAGCAGAAAAGTACGGTTTTAAGTTTTCTTCTGTGCATACAATTGCGTCTAATCTTGTGGAAGTAATGCCGGATGCCGAACAAGTATTTGGAAAAATTTTATTCGATAAAAATACAAAACAAATTTTAGGTGCAAACTTTTTTGGAAACCGCGAGGCAGTTGGCTACGGCGATATTGTTTCTACTTTCATACGTAATAAAATCAAAGCAAACGAACTGGCAAATGTGAATTACAATTACACTCCACCACTCTCGCCGTTCGTAAATATCTTATCAGTTCTAGGAAGAAAAATTGAGAGATTACTCAAATGAAAAATTTTTTTCTTGTAGAAAATCCTCTTGTAAAAAGAGACGTAACAATTTTGCGCGATAAAAATACAGACACGACCGGCTTTCGTTCAGCTTTAGATCGCATTTCTCATTCAATTGCAATAGAGATTAGCAAATCATTCGAGCTAGATGAATATGAGGTAGAAACCCCTCTTGAAAAAACGATAGGGTATAAATTCTCAAAACAAATTGTTCTTGTTCCGGTTTTGCGCGCCGGATTGAGTATGGTTAGTTCATTCCTCGGAATGATACCGGATGCAAAAGTGGGGCATATCGGTTTGCAACGCGATGAAAAAACTTTGCTGCCGATTGACTATTATTATAAAACACCAAAAAATCTTAACGAATCAATTACAATTGTTCTCGACCCGATGCTTGCAACCGGCGGCAGTGCAGTCTCGTCATTCAATTCACTCAAACAAAAAGGCGCTAAAATATGTGTGCTGGCTTGTTTAATTGCTGCACCTGAGGGCGTTGAAAAAATGAACAACGATCATCCTGATATTCCTGTTTACAGCGCAGCGTTAGATCGTCAATTAAATAACAACGGATTTATAATGCCAGGGCTTGGCGATGCCGGAGATAGAACTTTCGGAACATTTTAGACTGATGCAGAGTTTATCTAAATGAACAAACTAGTTAAATAAATTGACTGATTAAAGTCATGTTACGCAAGAAGAAAAGAGTGAACATAATTCTAAAATTCAAAATCCCAAATCCAAAATTCAAAAAGGAGTTTTGGATTTTGTGCTTGGAATTTTGAATTTTCTTTATGGTGAAATGGATACTGCAATTAACATAAAACACCAGCGGATGTTAGATGAGCTGCTCAAGAACTGCAAAGCAAATCTTCATTCAGTAAATGAAGGGCTAATAAAAAAAGCTTATCAGCTGAGTTATGAAACTCATAAGAATGATTTCCGTGCTTCGGGCGAACCATATTTTAATCATCCTTATGAAGTTGCTATGATTGTAGCGCGCGAAATCCCACTCGATGATATTTCAGTTATCAGCGCGCTGCTTCACGATGTTGTTGAAGATTCGGATATCGGGCTGGATTTTATTTCGAAAGAATTCGGAAAAGAAGTTTCAGAAATTGTTGACGGCGTTACAAAGATTGGCGGCGTATTCAAAGGACAGGAAATAACTCAAGCAGAAAATTACCGCAAAATGCTTCTTTCGATGGTGAAGGATGTTCGCGTTATTCTTGTAAAGTTTGCAGATCGCCTTCACAACATGCGCACGCTTGAATTTGTTCATCCTCAAAAGCAGAGAAGAATTGCTAAAGAGACTTTAGAAATTTACGCACCGTTTGCTCATCGTTTTGGTCTTGGTATTTTGAAATGGGAAATGGAAGATTTAGCGTTCAAATATCTCAACAAAGAAGCTTATGACGACATTGCCAACAAAATAAAAAACACACGCAAAGAAAGAGAAGCATTCATTTCTAAATTCTCTAAGCCGATTGTAGAAAAATTAAAGGAACATCAGATAAAATATGAACTGAGCGGAAGACCAAAACATCTTTACAGCGTCTACCGCAAAATGATAATTCAAAACAGACCTTTTGAAGATATTTATGATTTGCTGGCTATCAGAATTATTATTGAAAGCGACGATCCGAATGAATGTTATTACGTCCTTGGAGTTATCAATCAACTTTATAAACCTATTGCAGACCGTTTTAAAGATTTTATTTCGATTCCCAAAAAAAACAATTACCAATCAATCCACACAACGGTAATTGGGCCGGAAGGAAAATTAGTTGAAGTACAAATACGCACACGCAAGATGCACGAAATTGCAGAGAGAGGAGTTGCAGCGCATTGGAAATACAAGGAAAACGTTTCCACAAACGATCAGGATCTTGAAGAGTGGGTCAATTGGATACGCGATGTTTTTAATCAATCTTCCAAAGACGAAGCATCAAAAGAAATTCTTGCCAGCTTCAAACTAAATCTCTATCAAGATGAAATTTATATCTTCACACCTAAGGGTGATTTGCGGCGTCTGCCGGTACTTTCCACGCCGGTTGATTTTGCCTTTGAGATTCACAGCAATGTTGGTTACAAATGCATAGGCGCTAAAGTAAACGGCAAGATAGTTCCTCTTGATACAATTCTCCACAGCGGCGATCAGGTGGAAATCATCACATCGAAAAACCAGCATCCAAATAAAAACTGGCTTCAATTTGTTCAAACACACAAGGCAAAAAACAGCATCAGAAAATATTTGAACAAGGAGGAAGAAAAACTTTTTGAAGCGGGAAAAGATATTTGGGAAAAGAAGATCAAAAAGTTAAAACTCTCTTTCACATCCGATGATTTGTTAAAACTCGCACGTAAACTAAAATTTGATAACCAGCGCAATTTTTTTAGAGCAGTTGCACAAGACAAAGTAGATCTGGATGAGATTCTAAATCCAAAAATCGAAACAGAAGAGAAAACGGTTCCAGAAGTTCAGTTCGAAAAATTTATTGACACTGCGCGCGGCAATGCCGGAGAAGTTGTAGTTGAAGGTGATCATAAAGGTTTTGCATACACTTATGCTAAGTGCTGTAACCCCATTCCGGGCGACCCGGTAATCGGTTATGTTACGATCGGTGAAGGAATAAAAATTCACCGCAAGGATTGCAAAAATCTAATTAACATGGTTAAGAGCGGTGCAGAGCGTTTAGTTCCTGTTAAATGGCCCAAAACGAACGGCGCATTCTTCGTTGCAGGATTAAGCATCCGCGGTGAAGACATGCCCGGAATCTTAAAAGATATTTCAAACAGCATCACAACTTTTCAAAACACTAACATAAAATCAGTAAACATTACAACCGGAGATTCGCTATTTAAAGGAACAATTACTGTTTATGTTAAAGACCTCGAACATCTTACTAAGTTAATTGACCGTTTGAAAAAGAACCGCGGAATTTTTTCTGTTGAAAGGTTCGATGCAGAAAGTTCCTGAGTTCCTAAGTGCCTGAGTGAGTGAGAATATTTTACTTTTTTAAAAAATTTTTTGGAGCGGTAAATTAGTGGACGAAAAGAGAATACTTGCAATTGATTACGGCGAAAAAAGAATTGGCTTAGCTGTTACAGACCCTCTTAATATTTTTGCATATCCTCTTGCAACTTTTCAGAACGATTCTAAATTTTGGAAC
>JBFLWC010000357.1:0-2617 GCA_040758415.1 Bacteroidota bacterium
TGCCGCCGGCGAATTAGTAAGTCTGTACCAATTAACCGCAGGAGGTTTTGTTCAAGAAAAAAAGATGGCGGTGATGATAAAATTTTTTCCGCTTGAAAATAAAGCAGAAGTTGGTGAAATTGGAATAGGTTTTAGTAGAAAGTAATTTTTGATGGACAATGAGCAAATCGGAACTTATAAATATTTTGACCAAACTTAACCGGGAGACCAGAACAAAATATAAGAGCAGAATAATCGGTTTGTTCGGTTCATATGCGCGCGGAGAGGAAAACGAAAAGAGCGATATTGATTTGTTAATTGAAAAAGAAGGCGCAATTACAATCTTAGATCTTGCGGCAGTGAAAATTTTTCTCGAAGAAAAATTGAACACACCGGTTGATATTGTAACAACATCGGCTTTAAGGGAAGAAATAAAACCGTATGTTATGAGTGATTTGATTTATATATGAGAGACTACAAACTTTTTCTAAAAGATATTTTGAATGCCGCTATTGCCATCAAAAAATTTACGGAAGGTTTTAACTACGAAAGTTTTTGTGATGATGATAAGACAGCAAGTTAAATTCGATCTCTTCGGGACAATAAAAAAGATGGCGGTGATGAATGAAAAAAATAATTTTTATTGCTGCTGTTAATCTTCTCTCAATCTGCATTCTTGCTCAAAACAATTATCAAGGTAAATTAGGATATGGCTTTTCACCAAAAGGACATCCTTTCGATTATTCACAAACAGGGGCATTCCTTCAGGAAGCAGCAAATACTTGTGGAAGAGGTACGGTATATGCCAATACAGCCTGGCGCGACTCATATTCTTCAAGCGGACTCATCCCAAGATTGCAAAAAATAATTTCTTCTTTGCAGCCAAACCCTTACGGCTATACAGATATGGTAAATTTTGGCTGGGCAACATATCCAACTTTGTATTTGAATGTTCCGGGTAACAATACAAATAATTGGACGAACTCTACTGCAAAATCATTATTTTTGAAAATGCTGATTAATTTTGCTGATTCTCTAAAGCCGGCTTATTTGTTCATCGGCAATGAGGTTAGCTCTTATTGGATACAGGACTCAGTAGATTTTCTCAATTGGGTATCTTTTTATCATCAGGCATACGATTCCGTTAAAGCACATTCGCCTGCTACAAAAGTCGGAACAACATTTAATTATGAACATCTTGCCGGTGTTGGTGTTTTGAATGGCTGGAAAACTCCTTTTTGGCAAGCTCTAACTATTTTTGATTCAAAAAAAATTGATGTTTTGGGATTAACACTATATCCATTTTTAAGTTATAAAAAAGCAGATGCTGTTCCGTCAACATATTTAGATCCGCTTTTCGAGAGGGTGGGCAGCAAACCGCTTGTGATAACAGAAACAGGCTGGCCTGCAGATTCATTAATTGGTGTTTGGACTTCTTCACCTCAACAGCAAGTGGATTATGTGAATAAATTATTCGGCATAATAAAAGGCAGAAATGTGGAAGCAGTAAACTGGTTGTTCTTGAATTATTTGATGGACTACCGCACAACAGTCAACAAGATTTTTTCAAGCGTAGCAATGCGAGACTCTCTGGGCAATGACAGACCGGCATTGCAAGTGTGGCTGTCATATTGTAATACAACAAGTGTTGAAGATTCGCAGAGCATTCCTTATGAATCAACACTTTATCAGAATTACCCGAACCCGTTTAACCCGGAAACAGTTATAAGTTGGCGGTTAGCAGTTGGCAGTTTTGTAACATTAAAGGTTTACGATATTCTTGGTAGGGAAGTTGCAACGCTTGTTGATGAATACAAACAAGCCGGAACCTATAATTCGCAATTATCAATTATCAACCTGCCTGCCGGCAGGCAAGGTCATCAATTAAGCTCCGGCGTATATTTCTATCGTTTACAAGCGAGAGAGCCTATGCATGGCTCAAGACAAAGTTTTGTTCAGACAAAGAAGATGGTATTATTGAAATGATAAATTACAAATGACCGATGACCTAATGACTATTGACAAATGACAAATGACAAAACTTTCTTAGGCACTCAGGCACTTCAAAATCACTCCCTACGCCACACAATTTTATCTCCCTCTTTCACATTAAACTTGCTGCAGTAGCCGCCGTTAACTTCAACAACATATTGAGAAGGTTTTCCGGAAGGTAAAGTTTTTTTAGAGTATGGTTCAGCATTTTTATGAATCTTAACGATTTCCATTTTCGAATTAACAAAAATAATATCGAGCGGAAGAACTGTATTCTCCATCCAAAATGCCTGCTGTTCTTCTGTAGGAAAAATGAAAAGCATTCCTTGATTTTCATCCATCTTATTGCGGAACATTAAGCCTGTTTGCCGCTGTTCGTCATCATCTGCAATTTCGATATCAATCTTAGAGATGATTTTTCCTTTCACATCGGTGAACAATAATTCACCCTCCTTCTGAAATGAATATGATGTTTGTTTTTCTAATGCCTTCTCGAGGTCCTTATTTTGTGTTTCCTCTTTAACTAATACATTTGATAAAATAAAATAGAGAGCAAATGCAATTAGAAGAAGAGTAACTCCAATTTGCATCCCAATATTTTTTTTTGGTTGTTTCTTCTGGACTTTAACTTTGTTTTTTGTCATAT
>JBFLWC010000358.1:0-3460 GCA_040758415.1 Bacteroidota bacterium
GAACCTGTCCCGAAGTGAAATGACCTGCGCCAATTCCAATAGTTGGAATTTCCAATTCATCTGTAATTTTTTTTGCAGCTTCAGCCGGAATCATTTCCAGCACAATAGAAAAGCACCCGGCTTGTTGAAGGGAGAGGGAGTCTTGGAATATTTTTTTTGCAGCAAGTTCATCTTTTCCTTGCAGCTTAAAGCCGCCAAGCTGATGAACAGACTGCGGGGTTAGACCTAAATGCCCCATGACCGGCACACCGGATTTAACGAGATGTTCAATCATTTCAAGATTACCATCGGCTCCTTCAAGCTTAACTGCTTGTGCGCCTGCCTTCATAAATTTATCAACCGATTCCATCAAGTATGTAAGATTTTTTCTGTGTGCAAGAAAAGGCAAATCTCCAATGAGAAATTTATTTTTCAGACCGCGTTTAACTGCTTCGATATGATAACACATCATTTCTAATTCGGCATTCACAGTAGTTTCGAAGCCGTGCATAACCATTGCTGCGCTGTCTCCTACTAAAACTGCATCTATGTCGCTTTCGTCAATAATTTGTGCAGACCAATAATCGTAACAGGTAACAAGGGAAATTTTTTTCTTCTCATTTTTCATTAACTGAAAGTCTTGAATTGTTTTCATTGCTTACTCGTTTCAAAAAGTTTTATAAAAGATTTATAGATGTCTTCAAGCGGAGAATTTTTTAGTTGAAGCAGGTGCCGTTCGATTGTTTTAGCATCGCCTCTTTTTAGTGGACCGGTAAGCGGGTCGTTGGACTTGATGAGGTTTTCTGAAATTGAGGCGAGGAATTGATGCGCAACCTCTTTTGGCAAGAGCAGATCATCTTTTAGATAATTAAAAAAATTCTGCCATAAGATTGTTGTAAAATTTCCTGCAATGCTGCACCACGCATGATAAAGTTCTTTTTCCTCTTTGTTAATCTCGAAGTTAGGATTTTGCAATTGCGGAAATAACTCGTGGAAATTTTTTCTTCCTTTTTCGGTTACAAAAGGAATTGATTTGTAGAACTGAAGATCGAATAAAACTTCAGAAAAACTTGCGAGCGGATGTGCACTTTCGGCTTCTTCGATAGATAAAACCCCGGAACAATGAATCCAAATTAATTGAGGCGCAATCTTACTTTTGTACTCGTGTATAAAATTTTCTATTTGATCGTCCCGGATCAACAACAGAATTCGATCTGACACTTCGGATCTGGCAGCAGCATTAGAAAGTTGAACAAACTCGTTTAAATTTTCGCGGACAAATTGAATGTAAGATACACCGAGTAGTTCAAAATAATGGAGGAAATGTTTGGCAAGTCGTCCGTTGCCAACGATAAGATATTTTGGTTTGCCTTTTTTGTTAGGTACCTGTCCCAAAGATCAAGTCCTTTAAAAAATTTACAATTATAAGTAACCGTCACGCCGGAGGCGGGATCAGTTCAAATCTACCTGCCGCCTGGCAGGTAAATAAAATTTTCTATTGAGAAGATAGTTTTATTTTTTCAATCAACCAAAAATTGTTATTCGAATGCAGAATTGAGAATGAAAGCGGTTGATAAAAATTGTTTACATATTTTTTGCGTAGGGATTGTTACTAAAATAATTTTTCAACTGTTCATATTCTTCCGGATTATTCATGTTTAAGAATGTTCCTGGGACGTAAGAACTATACTCTTTTTCAATATCAATAATTTCTGACTCAACGGCAGCGACTAATTGCAAAACTTTGCATCCTCTTTTTTTCTGTTCAAGTTCGAGCGAGTTGTGTCTGTTAGTTGTGAATAAGGAGGATTCACGGTTTCTTTCATCCATTGTAATATTTTCTTTAATAATTTTTTCGATTTCAGGTAAAACATTCTTTGAATAAATGCCGCAGAGCTGCTGTATAAATCCATCTGCCTTTGCAATTGTGATTGGTTTGTTTGTAGGGTAATTAACAAGAAATTTTATTATGCCGGCAGAGATTAAAGGAATATCACAGGAGATAATAAAATTCTTTTCTGTTTGTGAATGGAGAAGTCCTGAGTGAATTCCACCTATAGGACCAAAACCATTATAAATATCTTCAAACATTTCTAAATCTAAAAAACCGTATTCATCAAAATTATTTGTGCTAAGTATAACGCGCCCGAACAAAGGGTTCATCAAATCCACAATTCTTTCGATGACAGTCTTATCGCCAAGTTTGAGTAATGATTTGTTCGTTCCCATTCGAGTGCTTTTTCCGCCGGAAAGAATTATTCCTGTTACATCGTTATACATTCTGCAAAATCTCCAGCTGTTAAACTTTCTTTTTCTTCCTCAAAAACAATAAGGCAATTTGCTTTGCTCATTCCAACCATATTACCAGAGGATTGTGAACCGATAGGTGAAACAAAATATTGACCCGATGCGCTATCCTTTCTAATAAATCCTCTTATAAAGTGTCGCTTGTTATCTTTCTTTTGTAACTCCGACATTAATTTTGCTTTCAGTTTTTTCTCATCCATTCCGTATAGTTTGTTAATATTGTTCCGGACAAAAATTATAAAGTTTACAAACGAAGAGACCGGATTTCCGGGGAGTCCAAAGATTAATTTCTTTTTACCTTCTCTTTCAAAAACGCCAAAGACAATCGGCTTGCCCGGTTTAATGTTGGCTTTCCAAAATTTTATTTCAACGCCGAGTTCTTGAATAGCTTCTTTTATGTAATCGAATTTACCAACGGAAACGCCGCCGGTTGTTAGTAATATGTCTGTTGTGTTGTTCAGTGCGGATTCAATTCTAACTTTTATTTCTTCTTTACTGTCTTTTACAAAACCACAATTAAGAGGAATCATATTTAGTTGTTTAATCAATGCAAGAAGTGTGTAGAGATTAGTTGCCCGTATTTTATCCTCTTTGGGGAATCTATTAATATCAACCAACTCATCACCGGTTGCCAATACTCCAATTCTTAGCTGCTTAAAAACTTTCACTTTGTCTTTACCGCAAGCAGCTAAAAGAGAAATTTGTTGTGGAAGAATGTGGATTCCTTTCTGAACCGCTAATTCATTTGAAGTAATATCTTCGGCTTTCTTTCTTACATTTTGCCCGGGTTTATATTCTATATCTCTGGTAAGTTCTACAAATCCTTCTTTGATGGCTACATCTTCAATAGGTATCACAGTATCGCAAGCTGACGGTATTTTACTTCCTGTCATTATTAATACTGCGGAATTTTCATCCACATCAATCTCGTTATAATTGCCTGCTGTAATTTCTCCAACGATTTTCCATTTTAGTATTTCTGACTCGCCACGCCCGATTCCTGGATTATACTTGACAGCATAACCATCTACAGCAGAGTTATTGAACTGCGGCAAGTTTAGATCTGCATAAACATCTTCTGCTAAAATTCTGTTTAATGAATCGAGTAGATCTACTTCTTCAGTTTCAAGATTTATTTTCAGAATCTCTTTTTCAATTATATTATTTGTTTCAG
>JBFLWC010000359.1:0-6201 GCA_040758415.1 Bacteroidota bacterium
CATCCGGTAAAGACCGTAGACCTCGAACTATCCCTTTCGATTGGGATCAGAGAAATACAATCAATGCAACTATAGTTTATTTTGAACCGGAAGATTTTACTATAAGCGCAATTTTAAGATACGGTAGCGGAAGACCTTACACTCCTGAAATCGGTTCCGGTTTTGGAGCAGAGCTTGAAACAAACACCGGAAGAAAACCCAACTACCTTTTGCTTAATCTCCGCGGCGAAAAATTCTTTAATATCGGTTCGATAAATCTCAGCGCTTATCTGAGAGTTTTCAATCTGTTGAACCAAAATATTGTGAACGGATTTGTGTTTGCTTCAACAGGCAGCCCGGATTATACATTAACTCCTGCAGCAGCAAGAGCGCAATTGTATGATCCATCCCGCTTCTACGAACCGCGCAGAATCGAATTTGGAATTACATTCAGGAGTAAATGAGATGACTATGAAAAAAATAAACTGTATAAAAACCGGAATAAAATTTCACCTGTGGAATTTAACTGCAGAAATTTTCCGGCGAAAAATTTTTTCTTTTCTCATCTTCATTTTTATCTCTTCCGTAATTTTTGCGCAGGACCTTTTGCCTGTTGTGCCGCCCGAACTCCGGGGAAGAATTGACGCTGAAAGAATTGGCACACACGATGCGAACAGAATAAGAACTTTGTTTTATAATTTCGGAATGGTTGGTGATTACCCGCCGGATCCATTACGCGTAGACGTGAGCGTTTTTCATTCTGTTGAAGTGCCAAAAGGTTCCGGTGAAAACTACAGCGACGGCACAACTCCTTTTGTTCTTTCTAAAGTTACACAGAAGAGTGGAACCCCAGCGTACATTATGCTCACTGGCTACCGCGAACGTCAAGGCACTAGTCCCGTTACAAATAAAACAATGCGTTTTGAACCGCGCCCGGGATATTTTCAAGTTAATCCTGATATTAACAAAGGACGATCGGTTGCAATCAGCAGCGACACTCGCACCTGGCCCGATGAATGGATTGACAAAGTAAATGATAAAGACGACCCCGGATGGAGAGGTTCCTGGAATGGTTATTTCGGTAAAGCACCAAAAGCAGATCAAGAAAGTTATGTCGTTTATGATGATCAATATTACGATGCTTGGAATTATTTTCCAGATTTACGCGATAACACAAGACGGGGTTTGGGATTAAAAGTTGAGCAGCGCGGATTTCAATGGGCTAATCCGCAGGCGGGCAACGTAATTTTTTTCCACTATGATATTGCAAACGAAAGTTCAACAACTTATCAGAACAATATAATATTCGGATTGTATATGGATTCCGGTGTTGGCGGCTCGGCTATTGGCAAAGATGGTATCCCTGAATCGGACGATGACAATGCATTCTTCGACAAATCTGCGGGACTTAACTTAGTATATACCTGGGATAAAAACGGAAATGGTTTTATAGGACCGACCGGTTATCTCGGTTATTCTTATTTAGAAACGCCGGGCAACCCAACCGATGGAATTGATAATGACGACGATGGAATTACAAACGAAAAAAGAGACAGCGGTCCCGGTCAACAAATAATTGGTCAAGCCGCAATTAAAAATTATCTTCAAAGTAATTATGATATGAAAAAGTTCGAAGCGTTCTACGGACCGCTTGAACGAAGACCGGCTTACATAATTGGCAGTTGGTGGACAGGTGATGAAGATATGGATTGGGTAGCCGAGTTTAACGATACCGGTGCAGATGGAATTTTCGGAACAAATGATACTGGCGAAAGAGACGGAACTCCGACAAACGGCGAAACTAATTTTGATAAGACAGACATTGATGAATCCGATCAAATTGGTTTGACGGGATTTAAAATGAATCGTATCCGCGCAGGTGCCGGTTCACCGTCAACTCAGGTAGATAACATTGTATTTTTTGATGATGGAAAAGAATGGCCTAAACGTCTCTACAATATTTTTACAAACCCAGATAGCACATTCGATAAGCCGTTAGTTTTGAATTATAACATTGGATTTCTTTTTGCATCGGGCCCTTTTACTTTAACTGCAGGCAAGACGGAACGATTTAGTCTCGCGCTCGGATTTGGAAAAGATTTGCGCGAACTTAGCGGAACAACAAAAGTTGTTCTTCAGATTTACAAAGCGAACTATCAATTTGCAGTTCCACCGCCGATGCCAACCGCGCAAGCATTTGCAGGTGATGGATTTGTAACTTTAACCTGGGATGATAAAGCCGAACGCGCTTACGATCCAATCACAAACAAAAATGATTTTGAAGGTTATAGAATTTATAGAAGCACAGACCCTGCTTTCCTGGATCCTCAAATCATTTTTACAGGTACCGGCACAGGACCAATCGGAAACGGAAGACCGATTGCACAATTCGATTTGAAAAACAGCATCGCCGGATTTTCTAAAACAACCGTGGAAGGCGTTGCATATTTTCTTGGCGAGGATACAGGAATTACACACACGTTTACGGACAGATCAGTTGTGAACGGGCAAAAATATTTTTACGCAGTTACTTCTTACGATAGCGGCGCAGATTCGATTGAGATTTATCCATCCGAAAGCGCAATTGCTGTAAGTGTTACTTTGAGGGGCGGAACGGTTCTTCCTAAAAATGTTGTAGAGGTTATTCCCAATCCACCTGTTACCGGCTACCAGCCCGCACAAACGATGGACCTTGCTCACGCTCAAGGAAGAGGAACTGCCGATATTAAAATTGAAGTTCTCAATTCTCAACTCGTTCCGGAAAATCATCTCTTCGAAATTAATTTCTCGAATCCGGATGACAGCGTCAGCGCTTCATATTATAAGCTGGTAAACATCACTGCTAACGACACTCTATTCTACTTCGGAAAAGATTTTAACGGCGAAGGAACCGGTCCGATTGGAAGTGGAATTCTTCCAATCATCAAAACTTTGAACACCGTTCAAATAGATTCTTCTAATACAGGATTTACTTCGTCGAGCAAAACAAATTTGAAATACAAAATCCGTTACGCGCCGGGACTTCCTATTTCGTTTAAGAGGCCCGGATTTCCGGAAGATTTGGAAGTTGTCTATTCATCATCAATTCAGGATACTTCGATTGCTGCGATTGGTCTGCCGGCGCGTGCTACATATTTCAAGGTTGTTGCAAAAACAGAAAGCGGGGACAAGCAGTTGGATTTCAGATTCAGAAATGTGAATGGCACAGGAATTTTAAGCGATGGAAAAGATTACATCGAAGTTCTCACTTTGAATCCTGCAACATCAACACTGCGCCCGACGTGGAGAATAGAAGTGGATACTGCAGCTTCGCCTGTAAATAAAATTTTGCCCGCTTCAGGTGATGTTTATAAACTGAAATTGAAATTGCCTGTTTCGAAGGAAGATAAATTTACATTCCGGTCAAAAGCGCAATTCATTGATGCAAATAAATCGAAAACGGATTTTGAAAAAAATCCTTACGTTGTTCCTAATCCTTATGTCGGTGCCGCAAGTTTTGAACCGCAGCGTTTTGCAATTGCAGGAAGAGGCGAGCGAAAAATTGAGTTCCGAAATCTGCCGGCAAATTCCACAATAAGAATCTACACGGTTACCGGCGAGCTTGTTCAAACTTTGTATCACGATGGAAATATAAACGAAGGAGTTGTTCCGTGGGACCTTCGCAATAAAGACCAGCTTGAAGTTGCGCCCGGTCTTTATATTTATCACGTCAACGGCGGTTCTGCAGGTACCTTCGTTGGAAAATTTGCCATCATAAAATAGGTGGTCAGAAAAATGAAGAGAAAAAAATTTTATACGAATATAATTTATCATCTTGTTCAACTTTGGCAGACAGAAAACAGCTTGCTAACAGTTATGTTACTGATTTTAATTTTACTTTTTGGAAACTCATTTGTAACTGCACAAAGTAAAACCGGAACAACGATTGGACAGTTCTTGAAAATAGAGCCGAGCTCGCGTGCTGTTGCACTTGGCAATGCAGGCGTTTCACTCTCGGGTGAAGCTTCTTACATATTTTATAACCCTGCAAGTCTCGGAAGATTAAGCGGAACCGATGTTCAATTCACTTACAATAAATGGCTTGCCGATATTATGTATAATTATGCAGCCGCAGCAATGAATATTGAAAACATCGGAACATTTTCGCTTGTGATCACATCGCTGAACTCGGGCGAGATTGATGTTAGAACTGTTGAGAAGCCGCTTGGCACAGGAGAGAAATATTCGGTTACAAATTTTGCACTCGGTCTTGGCTACGGTACTATGTTGACCGATCGCGTGTCGGTCGGTGTTCAAGTAAATTATATCAACGAATCTATTTGGAATAGTAGTTTAAACGTATTTGGACTGAACTTCGGCGTGCAGTATCAATTGATGGCTGGCGGATTTACAATAGGCGCAAGTGTTTCAAACTTTGGAACAAGAGCAAAATATGATGGAAGAGACCTCTTTGTTAATTACGATTTTGACCCCAAGAAATATGGAGACAATAGTAAACTTCCAGCCGAGTTAAGAACAGACGAATACTCACTGCCTACAATTTTTAGAGCCGGTTTATCCTATCCGATCAATTTTGGCACGTCATATAAACTGCTGCTTGCTCTTGATGCCGTGAACCCGAATGATAACCGCCAAAGTTTAAACGTCGGCGGAGAGCTCGATTTGATGAATATGATTTCTATTCGCGCAGGATATAGAAATCTTTTTCTGGTAGATTCAGAAGGCGGACTTGTACTTGGCGGTGGAATTAAAACGGAAATTGCAGGTAGTTTCAAAATTCGTTTTGATTATGCTTATGCCGATTACGGACGTCTTGCAGAAACTCATCGCATAACAATTGGAGTGGGAATTAAATAGAATGAGAAAAGAAATTTTTCTTTTACTCTTTTTCATTATACCTCTTGCAACAAATTGCCAGTCTCGCCCGGAAAGCAAAACCGGAATTGGTAGAGCTGCTTTCTTTGTAAATGATTTCAAACTTACTCCACTTCAAAAAAAATTTTTAGATACACTTCAGCACAAATCATTTCTCTACTTCATTAATGAAATTAATCCGGCGAATGGCTTAGTTAAAGACCGCACGCAGGATTGGTCCCCTGCATCAATGGCTGTTGTAGGATTTGCTTTGCCAATATGGGCGGTCGGCGCGGCAAAAGGTTGGATCAAACACGAGCAATCAGTTCAATACACTCTTGCACTTCTAAATTTTTTATGGAACTCGGAACAGAGTTTGGATTCGCTTGCAACGGGTTACAAAGGTTTTTATTATCACTTTATAGATATGAAAACCGGCAAGCGCGTTTGGAAAAGCGAGCTTTCTTCAATTGATTCAGGTCTTCTTTATTGCGGAATTATTTTTGCGCGTCAGTATTATGGCGGCACTGACGAAAAAGAAAAAAAGATTAGAGAGCTTTCAAACAAACTTTTGGAAAGAGTTGATTGGTCGTTTTTTACAAAACCGGATTCGGGAGAATATGCTAACACTATTTCACTTGGCTGGCATCCCGAGCATTCTGGATTCAACCATCTTGGCTGGTGGGGTTATACAGAAGCATTATTTCTTTACATCATTGCTGCGGGAATGGATATGCCTGCTGCGGAAAAAGGTTACGATACATGGCTGAGTTTCTATAAATGGCGTGAACCTTATAAAGGATTAGGACACGTTGTTTTTCCCGCGCTCTTCGTTCATCAATACTCTATGATATTTCTTGATCTACGCGGCTGGGTTGATAAGTATATGAAAAAGAAGGGTATTGATTACTTTGAGAATTCGCGCCGCGCAACTTATGTGCATCGCAACTATGCAATCCAAAATCCGAACAACTGGAAAGGTTACGATTCATTAACGTGGGGATTGAGTGCAAGCGATGGACCTGGAGAGCAGTACAATTTTAATGATAAAAAATTTTTTGGATACGGGGCACGCGGAACTTCGGGACCCGATTCAACTTTTGACGATGGAACAATAGTGCCCACTGCAGCTGCCGGCTCAATTCCTTTTGCGCCCGAAATTACAATTCCTGCTTTGATTAACATGTATGAAAAATACGGCTCGAAAGGTTTGTGGGATAAATATGGTTTTGTTGATTCGTTTAATCCAACTTTGAATTGGTATAACAAAGATTATCTCGGTCTCGATCAGGGTCCGATTGTTTTAATGATTGAAAATTTTTACAATGGTTTTGTGTGGAAATATTTTATGAAAGATCCAATTGTGCA
>JBFLWC010000360.1:0-2023 GCA_040758415.1 Bacteroidota bacterium
AACAACAATTTTAACGCATCCTGAATGAGTAAAAATTTGATCGGGAACTGCATCTTGTTTTTGTAAAACAACTGCCACCGCACCGCGGTTAATTGCATCAAGAATAAATTTGTGTCCGTCAGTTTTGAATCCTTCAATAGCAAAGAAGAGAGAATTTTTTGCTGCCGTGCGGGAATCAATTGTAATGTTGCCGATCTCTTTCAACTCGGCATTACCTACAACTTGAACTGCGCTTATGTTATTTAACAACTCAATAAGTTTCATTTAGTTGGCACCTGCAGAAACTTTTTTGATTGATGATTCTAGTTTGATTATGCAAACCGATCCGGGGATTATATTAGAACCGGGTTCTAAACTTTGCCAAACCACTTTTCCTGTTCCAATAGTTTTGTATTGCATTCCAATCTCATTCAATTGTGTTATTGCATCCCTCATTGATTGATTCACAAGATTCGGCATTGTTGTTCTATTACCGTTAAAAATTTTTCTTGTTTGAAAATTAGCAGCTGGTCTCTCTGAAAGATTTGCAAAGGAATTCTTTTGTGCCTTCGGCGCTGTTTTAATATCTGCAACAAGTTGATCTATCAAATTTTGTTTCCGTTCAATTTTCTTTTTGTTTGGAACAAGATTCAAATCTGTTTCAATCATTCGTCTGGCAACTTCTCTAAAGATAGGTGCTGCAACCAATCCGCCATATTTCCCAAGCTCGGGCGAGTTAATCAGAATAAGACAGACAACATTCGGATTATCTGCCGGAAAAAATCCTACAAAAGAGGAATTATGACGACTGTTTGAATAAGAATGATCTACCAATCTTTGCGAGGTTCCCGTCTTTCCTCCAACCAAAACATTTTCAAGTTGAGCGGCGGTACCTGTGCCGTTCTCAACCACTCCTATCATCATTTTTTTTATTGCGTCAGATGTTTTTTTGTTAATCACAGTTCTAATTTTTTTCGGCTTTGTTTCTTCCAAAATTCTTCCGGTATAGTCGGTCAACAATTTCACAATGTATGGCTGCAATAAATTTCCGCCGTTAATCAACGCACTGTAAGCAGTTATCAACTGCAAAGGTGTTACAGATATTTCATAACCAAACGAGATAAATGGTTTTGTCAATCCGGAAAAACTATCCGGCTTTTTTAAGAATCCCCCGGCTTCGCCCGGTAGCTCAATTTCTGTTGCGTTGCTAAAGCCGAAGTCGCGTAAATATTTGTAAAGAACATCATCAGCAACTCTGTTTGATAACTTTGCCATTCCAATATTGCTCGATTGTTCCAATACTTCGCTAACTGTTAGTTTACTATGTTTATGCGTGTCTGTAATTCTTGTGTTCTTTATCAAATACGTTCCGTTTTCTGTATCAATTACTTCATCTTCTCTTGCAAGATTTTGATCGAGCAAAATTGATATGGTAATTGATTTCATTGTCGAGCCTGGTTCGTAAGTATCTGTGATTGCTCTATTTCTTCTGGAATCGTCAGTAAATAAATAATAATTGGCAGGATCGAAATCGGGTAAATTTGCCAGTGCAAAAATTTCTCCGCTGCTAGGATTCATTATGATTCCAACTGCAGATTCCCCGCCATATTTCTGTAACCCTGCAGCTAATTCTTCTTCAAGAATTTTTTGATACGTTTTATTTATTGTAAGAACAACATTATTGCCGGCGGTAGCGGATTTGGAAAGTTTTTCGTCAACCGAAATTATTCTTCCTAGAACATCTCTTTCAAAAACATAGTAGCCGTCGTTGCCTATTAATCTCTCATGATATTTTTTTTCAATTCCTTCAATGCCGTTCATTTCCCGGTCAACATATCCCAGCACATGCGAAGCCAAACTTCCATAAGGATACATTCTTGAAAAATCTTCTTCATAGAAGAGTCCATCAATCACAGTTTTTTTCAATTCGAGCGCTTTATCCATCGTTACTTTTTTTTCTAAACAAATGTTGTTAACCCCATCATTAATTAATTTTTTGTAAAACTCTTTAGGTTTTCCAAAAACTTTTGAAAACACTGTTATG
>JBFLWC010000361.1:0-2329 GCA_040758415.1 Bacteroidota bacterium
CTTAGGAAAACGATTCGACTTGATGGAAGGAATTTTAATTTCTCAAAGAGTTTTAGTTTTCAATCGGTAACACTCGATACAGCGATAATAGAATTTAACGATGTGGCGAAAAAATTCAATTTTGATAAACTCTTTTCCATCATTACAGATGATATCACAGTCGAAAAGAAAAATCAGAATGAAATAATTATTCCGTTTCGTCAATCACCAAAGATTATCATCTCAACGAATTATACGATTGAAGGATCCGACGACTCAACGTTGGATAGGCAATTTGTAGTCGAGTTTTCGGACCACTACAACAAAGCACATCGTCCGATAGATGAATTTGGTCACAGATTTTTTGATGAGTGGAGTAATGAAGAATGGAATAGTTTCCTCAATTACATGATAGGATGCTTTCAGCTTTATTTGAGTAAAGGTTTGATTCAGTGTAAGCATATCAATCTGGAAAAGAAAAAAATAATTGACTCGACTTGTGAAGAGTTTGTTGAATTCTTCTCTGAGATAGAAATCGGAAAAGAGTATCTGAAGAAAGAACTCTTTGAGAATTTCAAAAAAGAGTATGAAGAGCACACGGAAATTCAGCCGGTGAGATTTTCAAGATGGTTGAAAGAAACGGCTAAGATAAAAGGAATCAAGATTAATGAGAGAAAATCCGGAAAGGAAAGATTCATTTGTTTAGGAAGCCCTCATCCTTTATCCTTCTCCCAAAAGGAGAAGGAATTATTTGATTAGTTGGACAACTCGGACGAGTCTTTTTTCGATTAGGGGGACAAAATGAAAATTAAGTTGTCCAAGTTGTCCAAAACCATAACATTCTTTGAAAACAAATTGTATTCAAGGTTTTGAGTGGACAACTCAATGCACTTGTTTTTGAAAAAGCGGATGAATTCATGAAAGTTGGACAAGTTTTGATTAGAAAGTTGTCCTAATGGACAAGTTAAGGACATGAAGTTGTCCAAAAATATAAAAGAGGTATAAGGTGAAACTTACTCCATTGAAGGCAATCAAGAAACATTGTTTGGAATGTTCGGGATACAACCTGCCTGCCGAAAGAACGAGTTCTTTCGTTCGGCAGGCAGGAAAGAAAGAAGTGCGGGAATGCAAGATTACGGATTGTGTATTGTTTCCCTATCGGCTTGGTTCAAATCCAAACAGGAAAGGATGCACTAATCCGAAAAATGCCGCTTCAACGACAGGTTTTGAAAATGCCGATGGATATGTTTCAGCTTCATAGTTTCATCTGGAAATTGAATGGTGAAGCAGAAGAAATTTTCAGAGAATTGAAAATTAAGCATACTCACAGAATCCCCGTGAGTATGCTTTCTAACCGTTACAATAAATTCACCGCATCTCTCAAATTTTGCTGCTGCAAATGGCTGTAAATTTGAGTTGTGGTCAAATCTTCATGCCCTAACAATTCTTTCACCACATATAAAGAAACGCCGCGCTGGACTAACAAGGAAGCAAAGGAATGCCGGAGAGAATGAAAATGTATTTTGTCATTCAAGTTAGATCTCCTTACAGCATCTTTGAACTGTTTGCTAATTGTTTCTTGATGTAACATTCTTCCCTCTTGCCGGTAAAAAACTACTTCGCTCAATTGGTGTTTTGAATTTTGGTATCGAGTGGTTAATACTGCTTTGACTTTTTCGCTCATTGGTATAATTCTTTCTTTTTGGCTTTTGGTTACAAACTCATCTGAACATTTTACCGTGATTTGATTTTTGAAAAAATCGATCCAGTTCCATTTCATGTTGATTAATTCTCCGAGACGCATACCGGTATAGAAAGCAACTGTAAAGATATCTTTGAGATATTGATATTGAGTATTGGCAAGAATGATAAGAAGTTCGTCTTCAGTTATAAATACAGGATAAACTTTTGTAAGCCGTGGAAATTTTACTTTCGTAAATGGATTTGTCTCGATGTAATTCCATTCAATAGCTTTGTTGAATGCCGCTTTTAACGTGCGGTAATATTGATGAGCGCCTCTTTGTGTTCTTGCAAAAGTTGATGAGATGAAACGATCTAGAATTTGAGTTGTGATTTGATTCAATGAAATATCGCCACAATAAGAAATGAACTGATTGAAAGATAATTCAATCGAAGTAATGTAGCGTTTCGATTTCATTGGCTTTAGATATTCTACATACTCTTTCTTGAAATCTAATAGGGAAAGAATATGCTCAGAAAATGGGAATTCGATTTTTTCTTGGGTAGAGCTGTCAAAAGACTTTTTGAATTCTTCTAGAATTTTTTGGGCTTCGGCTTTATTAGCCGTGCCGGTGGATTTAGAAGTTTTTTTACCATTTACTTCATAGAC
>JBFLWC010000362.1:0-5964 GCA_040758415.1 Bacteroidota bacterium
ATATATAACAAAAAATTTAAGAACGGCTAACGAAAAAAAACGCAGACTCGTTATTAGCAGCACTAACGATCTCCATGTAGAAAAAGAAACACAGCAGGTTCATTATATACTTGGACGACCTACATACGGATTCAAAGAAAAAAAAAGAAATACAGTCAGCGTCCTTTCACATATTTTAGGAGAAGGAAGCAGTTCCCGTCTCTTTCAAAAAGTCCGTGAAGAAAACGGTATCGCATATCAGATCAACACATTTCTAAATTCTTTTTTTGATATCTCTACGTTCGGAGTTTATCTTTCGACAAATGATAAATCGGTTCATAAAGCTCAGGACTTGATTTTTGAAGAGATAAAAAAAATCAAGGAGAAAAGAGTTAGCACAATAGAACTTAACCGTGCAAAAGAATATTTAATTGGCAATATGCTGATGAGTTTAGAAAGCACAACAAACCGCATGCTTAGAATTGCGCAGGCGATGATTTACTTTAACAAAATAAGATCTGTGGAAGAAACAGTCCGGCACATTCAAGCTGTAACAACCAAAGACATCCTGGAAATCTCGAACGAAATATTTGACCCATCAAATAAACTTGAAAATGGTGCGTTAACAAGAGTAATTTTGTCTCCAAAAAATTTACTGCTTCAGAAAGTTGCATAAAGGAAAGTGAAATGCCAACAATAATTGTTGACGGAAAACAGATAGAATTCAAGCATGGACAAACAATAATTGAGGCAGCACGCGCTGCGGGAATTGAAATTCCGCATTTTTGCTGGCACCCAAGTTTGTCAATCTCGGGCAACTGTCGTGTCTGTTTGGTGGAAATTGAAAAAATGCCGAAGCTTGCAATCTCGTGTTCAACTTATGCAGCAGAAGGAATGGTTGTTCATACACAATCAGAAAAAACTTTGCAGGCACGTGATGCTGTGATGGAATTTATTCTGATCAATCATCCGCTCGATTGCCCTATTTGCGATGAAGCCGGAGAATGTAAACTTCAAGATTATGCTTATGCTCACGGCTCGGGCGAAAGCCGCTTTGAAGAAATTAAGGTGAGAAAAGAAAAACGTGTTCAACTTGGACCAAATATTAAATTCGACGGCGATAGATGTATAATGTGTTCTCGCTGCATTCGGTTCTCAGACGAGATTGCAAAACAGAATCAGCTCACATTTGTTAAGCGTGGAGATAATGTTACAATAACAACTTTCCCCGGAGAATCATTCGACAATCCTTACACTTTGAACACAACAGATATTTGCCCAGTTGGTGCGCTCACCAATCAAGATTTCAGATTTAAATCGCGCGTGTGGGAAATGTCTCGAACAAATTCTATTTGTGTTGGTTGTTCACGCGGATGTAATACAGAAGTCTGGGTTCGCAACAACCAGATTTTAAGATTAACACCCCGCCACAACGAAGAAGTGAACAGTTATTGGATGTGCGACAACGGAAGATTGAACACGTTCAAAAACGTTAATGCAGTGGATAGAATTGACGGAACATTCATACGCAAAGAAGGGCAACTCAAAAGGGTCCCCTGGGATGAAGCAGCAAAGTTTGCAGCAAAAAGTTTGAGAAAGTTAATTCCTTCGGGAAAAGATTACAAGGACGGAGAAACTGCATTCCTCGGCTCTGCTTACGCTACGTGTGAAGATAATTTTGCACTTGTGAAATTTGCTAAGCTGCTTGGCGTTACAAACATTGATTTTATTCGCCACCTTAAACCTGGCGATCAAGATGATATATTGATTCGCGAAGATAAAACGCCAAATTCACTTGGTGCAGAACTAGTCGGAGTTAAACCCGGTCCTAATGGAAAGAACATCGAAGAGATTTTAAAAGGAATAAAGGAAGGGAAAATAAAAACACTTTACGTTATGGAAGATGATGTTGCATTATTAGGTGAAGAGTATGAATCCGCACTCGGCAAACTAGATCTCTTAATTGTTCATGCAACAAATAAAAACAAAACTACTGCACTTGCAGATATTGTTTTTCCGGCATCAACATTTGCTGAAAAGAATGGAACGTTTGTAAACTTTCAAGGAAGAGTTCAAAGGATTCATCCCGCAGTTGCAACTGAAGAGATGGATCGCTCGTTTGACGGAATGAGAATGAGCCGGTGGGATAAATTCGGAACAAAATTTGACCGATGGATGCAGGGACATAAATATGACTCTAAGCCAAGCTGGAAAATTTTTGCTCTTCTTGCTTTTCATCTCGGTGGAAAAATGAAATACGAAATGGCAGAAGATGTTTTTGCAGATATTGCAAACTCGATTAGTGAATTCAAAGGGTTGGATTACGATGTAATTGGTGAGTTAGGTACTCAATTAAAAATTAAGCAGACGGTATTATAATGAATATCTTGGAAGTTATAATTATATCGCTGATCAAAATTTTGATCATTGTTGCATTGATGCTTTTAACAGTAGCATACTTAGTTTATTTTGAAAGGAAGATTAGCGCATGGGTTCAGAATAGAGTTGGTCCGAACCGCGTTGGTTGGTTAGGACTGCTTCAGCCGTTTGCAGATGTGTTTAAGCTTCTATTAAAAGAAGATATTGTTCCGAATGCAGCAAACAAACCGTTGCATACGCTGGCGCCTTTCATTGCGCTGTTTGTTGCTTTTGCCACTTACGCCGTAATTCCGATAGGACCTTCAGTAGAAATATTCGGGTACAAAACTAATTTAGTTGTAGC
This sequence comes from Bacteroidota bacterium, assembly GCA_040758415.1. Taxonomy (GTDB): domain Bacteria; phylum Bacteroidota; class Ignavibacteria; order Ignavibacteriales; family Melioribacteraceae; genus Fen-1258. The sequence continues at coordinate 2,702 of JBFLWC010000362.1, forward strand.
GGATGTTAATATTGGTGTGCTTTATGTTTTAGCATTAACATCGCTTGGTGTTTATGGAATTACATTTGCGGGCTGGTCATCCGGAAGTAAATATTCTTTGCTCGGTGGAATTCGGTCTTCGGCTCAAATGATTTCGTATGAAGTCTCGATGGGATTTTCAATTGCCGGCGTTTTGTTGATGTCTCAATCATTAAGCCCTATGAAAATTGTTGAATCTCAGTACGGATGGATGTGGAACGCAATTGTGCAGCCGATCGGTTTCATCACATTTGTAGTTTCAGCTTTTGCAGAGACAAACAGATTGCCGTTTGATCTACCCGAAGCAGAGCCGGAACTCGTCGGCGGTTATCATACAGAGTACAGCTCGTTCAAGTTCGCGGGATTTTTTCTTGCTGAATATGCAAACATGATTATAGCAAGTGCAATGATTGTAACTTTGTACCTCGGCGGCTGGCAGGTCCCTTACATTGATAAACTTGGTTTGAACACAACGCTTGCAACACTAATTCAAGTTGCTTCTTTCCTTATTAAGGTGGCAGCAATGTTGTTTTTCTTTATCTGGGTACGCTGGTCAATTCCTCGTTTCAGGTACGATCAACTAATGAGTCTTGGTTGGAAAGTTATGTTTCCTTTGGCACTTGCTAATTTAATTTGGGTCGCGGCGCTTATAATGATTTTTAATTTATAAAGAGAAACGGAATGATGGAAATACGAAGTACCAATAGCTAAAAGCTGAAAGGTATAACACAATGCTTGTTAAGAAAAGAGAAAAAGAGTTGAATATTCTGGAGAAGCTCTACATTCCCGAGATAGCCAAAGGAATGATGCTTACTCTTAAAAATATGTTCCGCCCAAACGTTACGATGCAATATCCCGAAGTAAAGTTTGAACCGCCTGCATCGTATCGTGGTCGTCCGGTTCTTGTTCAAGAAAAAAACGGCGTTGAACGCTGCGTTGCTTGCGGATTGTGCTCGCGTGTTTGCCCGGCTCTTGCAATTGAAGTTCAAGCTGCTGAAACAGAACTGGAGAAAGAAAGATATCCGGAAAAGTTTGAGATAAATATGTTGCGATGCATCTTCTGCGGCTTCTGCGAAGAAGTTTGCCCCGAAGAAGCAATTGTTATGAGTAAAGATTATGAATTAGTTTTTAAAAATCGCGATGATGCAATTTTTGGGAAAGATAAACTGCTTGTGCCAATTGATGATTTGGAAGAGCGGCTGGAATTTTTACGAAAATTCAAATAAAATTTTCACCCCGCTTAGGGAGGTTTTTTTGTTTTAAAATTTTTTCCGTAGTTTGAAATTAAAATTGGGAAAACATACCAGATGTTTTCAAAAGTTCTTTCCGGGGCAACCTTCGGTATTGATGCTTACCTTGTTGAAGTAGAAACTCATTCCGATAAACAACTTCCTTCAATATTAATTGTTGGACTGCCGGATAACGCAGTTAAAGAAAGCCGCGAGCGTGTTTCTGCTGCCATAAAAAATTCCGGAATGGAAGTACCGCGTAAAAGACACACTGTAAATCTTGCGCCTGCGGATATTAAAAAAGAAGGCAGCGCTTTTGATTTAGCAATTGCAATCGGCATTCTTGCTGCAAACGAAATTGTTCAGCCAGATCTTTTGAACGAAACATTTTTATTAGGTGAACTTTCACTTGATGGGTCCCTTCGTAAAATTAAAGGTGCTTTGCCAATAACTGTTGAGGCAAGAAGACGCGGAATCAAAAAAATAATTCTTCCGATTGATTCTGTAAAAGAAGCATCAATTGTAGAAGGAATTGAAGTTTACGGCTTGCAGAGTATGAATGAAGTTATTCAATTTTTAAATGATGAAAAAAAATTTACTCCCGTCTATACAAATAAGGAAGATGTATTCTCGCAGGTTAACATTTATACCCTAGACTTTGCAGATGTGAAAGGGCAGGAGAATGTAAAACGGGCTTTGGAAATTGCTGCTGCCGGCGGTCATAATATTTTGATGATAGGTCCTCCCGGCTCGGGGAAAACGATGCTTGCAAAAAGATTTCCCTCAATTCTTCCACCGCTCAATTTTGATGAAGCATTAGAAACCACAAAAATTCATTCTGTAGCAGGAATACTTTCAAGAGATAAAGCACTCATTACAGAACGTCCGTTCCGAAGCCCGCATCACACGGTTTCTGATGCTGCACTGATTGGCGGCGGAACTATTCCGCGACCGGGAGAAGTTTCCTATGCGCATCACGGAGTTTTATTTTTAGATGAACTGCCCGAATTCAAAAAAAATGTTTTAGAAGTTTTACGCCAGCCGTTAGAAGACTACAAAGTTACTGTGAGCCGTTCAAAAATGTCGTTGGAGTTTCCTGCAAACTTTATGCTTGCCGCTGCAATGAATCCATGTCCGTGCGGATTTTTTACAGATCCGAACAAAGAGTGTACTTGTAACACAGCCCAAATTCAAAAATATATGGCAAGAATTTCCGGACCTCTGTTAGACAGAATTGATATTCACATTGAAGTGCCTGCGGTGAAATTTAAAGAGTTGGCGTCAGGTACTACCGGAGAAAATTCAAGCGAAATAAGAAAGAGAGTGGTTGCTGCAAGAGGGGTTCAGCAAAAAAGGTTTGAGGGATTGAAAAATGTTTATAAGAACGCTGATATGTCAACAAAAGAGCTTCGCAAATTTTGTAAACTTGACAGTCAATGCGAAGAGTTATTAAAAATGGCAATGACGCGCCTCGGTTTATCAGCCCGTGCTTATGATAGAATAATTAAAGTCAGTAGAACTATTGCTGATTTAGAACAATCGGAAAATATAAAGCCGCAGCACATTTCTGAAGCGATACAGTACAGAAGTTTGGATCGGGAACTATGGGGGCACTAAAACCTTTCTTGTATCAGGGTTTATTGTAGATGAGTTTTATTTTTAGAGAAGAAGTTTGAATAACTATCGCATGCTAATTCAATATGATGGTACAGATTACGCCGGCTGGCAGAATCAGAAGAATGCCTCATCCGTTCAACAAAAAATTATAGACACGATTGAGTTGATAACAAAAGAGCGCGTTAATCTGATCGGTTCCGGAAGAACAGACGCGGGAGTTCATGCGCTGGGACAGGTAGCAAATTTTAGGACTGAGAAAGAATTGGATCTTTACAAATTTAATTATTCGCTTAACTCAATTTTGCCGAATGATATTTCCGTTTTGAGAATTGATAAAATTGACGTATCATTCCACGCGCGGTTTGATGCAAAGTGGAGAAGTTATTTATACACTTTCAG
>JBFLWC010000363.1:0-2975 GCA_040758415.1 Bacteroidota bacterium
TTAGCAAGCTGTTGCAAATGCAGTGCTCTGGAATAATCTCATTCGCAAAATTTGTTCTATCTGTTTTTTAGGTTAAATTAGCCGCTAAAATTTCTACACACAAAACGGGAAAAGTTATGTCAAAAGCTCGATTAAACTTCTGGCAAATTTGGAATATGAGTTTCGGTTTTCTCGGAATTCAATTTGGCTTTGCACTTCAAAACGCAAATGTAAGCCGCATCTTTGAAACATTAGGTGCAAGCATTGATCAAATTCCAATTCTCTGGATTGCAGCGCCAACCACTGGATTGATTGTTCAACCTATTATTGGATACATGAGCGACAGAACGTGGGGAAGACTAGGAAGACGCAGACCTTATTTTTTGGCTGGCGCAATTTTAGCATCGCTGGCGCTTTTAATAATGCCAAACTCTCCGGCGCTGTGGGTAGCAGCAGGAATGCTATGGATTATGGACGCTTCAATCAACATCTCAATGGAACCGTTTCGCGCACTTGTTGCAGATTTACTTCCATCTGAACAACGCACTATAGGATTTGCAGTGCAAAGTTTTTTCATCGGTACCGGCGCAGTTGTTGCCTCTGCTCTTCCTTACATTTTTACTAATTGGTTTGGAATCAGCAATTCTGCTCCAGAAGGAAAAGTTCCGGATTCGGTTTTATATTCTTTTTACGCAGGCGCAATTGCATTTATATCCGCGGTTGGGTGGACAGTTCTTAAAACAAAAGAATATCCGCCGGAAAATTTTGAAGAGTTTGAACGTAATAAAAGAGAAAACAAAGGATTACTCAAAGGAGTTGTAGAAATATTTAGATCATTTATCGGAATGCCGAAGACGATGATTCAGCTTGCGTTTGTACAGTTCTTTTCCTGGTTTGCACTTTTTGCAATGTGGATTTATTCAACTCCAGCAGTTACACATCATATTTACGGCGCTACAGATACTACGTCGTCGCTTTACAACGAAGGAGCAAATTGGGTTGGAGTTTTATTTGCAGTTTATAACGGTTTTGCAGCTCTCACGGCATTTTTGCTCCCGTGGCTTGCCAAAAGAACTTCGCGTAAAACAGTTCATATAATTAGTTTAATCTGCGGCGGAATTGGGCTGGCTTCTTTTTACGTAATCAAAGATCCAAATATTCTTATTGTTTCAGAACTCGGAATTGGTCTTGCATGGTCTTCAATTCTTGCTATGCCTTATGCAATTCTTGCAGGTTCTCTTCCGCAGGAAAAGATGGGTGTTTACATGGGTATATTCAATTTCTTCATCGTTATTCCACAAATTACCGCAGCCGCTATTCTTGGCTTCTTTGTCAAAAATTTTTTCGATAACGAAGCAATTTATGCACTTCTTGTTGGAGGTGCTTCGATGTTTATTGCGGCTCTTTTTGTGATGTTAGTGAACGATGTGGATGAGATGAAAAAAAGTAGTTAGTAGTTAGAATTTAGAAAACAAAAGCTGTGTGATGCTTTTTTATTAATGTATTAAGTCATACTAAGAACGTAAAGCAACCGGTAAAAAATATGATAGAGATGAAATCGCAAAAATAGCAGTTCAGACTACGCTCTATTTTCATTTCGTAAAATGAATACGAGATAAATTTTAAGGTTTCCGATTGATCTTTACTTCAACGCTAAATCTGTTCTTAAACTTTTGAGCTGCGCCTGCAAAATCGTAAGCAGCAATAGTAATGTAACGTGTCTTCACACTACTCTTTTCGGTGAATGTAACTGATTTTTCTCTGTAGTCTTCAACTTTATTCCAGCTTGCCGATTTCATTTGCCAATTTTTTCCAGTACAACTTTTTATTTTTTCTGAGATATTTTTGAATACTGCATCTGCTTCCGATAGTTCGTTCCCATCATAATAAGACGCGTTGTATGAACCGTCTTCATCGTCAATGAATGCATCAACAGCGTCATTGAGTTTTACAAGTTTCCTTTCAGTTAAAGCCAAGTTTTCCAATAATAGGAAGTATGCACTTGAATGGGCTAGTAAAAAATCTAAGGTAACACAAAAATCAGCATCGCTGCTTAATGATAAAGCTGCAGGTTCTGCAATAGCAGTCTGAAGCGTATAACTTCCGGATGATTTTTCATCTCCAATTACGTACAAAATCCAAACGCCTGAAGCAGAGATTGTTGTTATAATACTTGCGAAATTTTTGTTGTTTGCTGTACTGTGTTGAAATATCGCTCCTTTAGGATTTACAAACGCAAGTGCCGGTTGAAATTCTTTCGAGTAAGCAACAAAGTTAACTGCCTCTCCTTCGAATAACTCAATTTCATAACCGTCATATCTGCCAAAATCTTTTTTGAAAAGATCTTTTGAGGTTAGTTCTCCTTTAATTTCATTGAAGTCAACCTGGAATTTTTGTTGCTTCTCCTGTGCGTGAATTAACTGAGTTAAGAAAATCATAAAAACAAATTTTAGTATCTTCATCCAATCTCCTTTAGTAGCGCAGATTGGAAATCCGCTCTACTTTATTAACCAAGTTGATTGTCCTGGCAAACAGTCTCGATCATTACGTGATAACCTTTTACCACGATTCAATCAACAAACTTAATGAGTAGAAGAAAAAGTTTTTTCTGAAACATTCCCTTCATTACTATCTTTTACTAAAAACCAAAGTCCGGCAGAAACAGCAAGTGTTACAGCACTAATAACAAAAATAATATTTTTGTTCGATGCGTTTTGAATAAACGTTCCTAAAACTAAGCTAACAAATAATTGCGGCAGCACAACAGATAAATTGAAAATGCCCATGAATAATCCCATCCGTTTCTTATTGACTTTTTCAGACATAATTGCAAATGGAAGACTAACAATAGCAGCCCAGCCAACACCGGCAACTGCCATCATCATCCAAACTAAAATTGAACTGTTACCAAACAAAACTATTCCGAAATATCCGATAGCCATTACAGAGAGACAAATGATGTGTTTTCTTACTCTTCCAATCTTTTCTGTGATAGG
>JBFLWC010000364.1:0-5064 GCA_040758415.1 Bacteroidota bacterium
TGGTTAAATCTTGCTGGACTTTATTGGCTGAAGCAGGGCAGCAATAAATTTGGCACAGATAAAACCAACGATCTGGTTTTTCCAGAAGGGAAAGCACCGGCGTTTATTGGAACACTTTTTTTGTGGAAATCCTCCGTAAGTCCGCCGAAGGCGGATTCGGACATCCCTTCGGGAAACGACACTGTTGTTACTCTAAAAGTAAATGACGGCGTTGAAGTAAAAAGTAACGGCGCAAAAGTTACAACGCTTGAATTGAAAAACGATTTGCAGGGCGAAGCAACCGTTTTAGAATATGGTTCTCTGCGCTGGTTCATTATTAAGCGTGGAGAAAAATACGGCGTGCGCTTGCGTGATCTGGAAAGTCCGCTCCTAAAATCTTTTAAAGGCATTGAAACATTTCCGGTTAACTCCGATTGGAAAATCGAAGCCAAACTTGAGCCGTACAATCCGCCAAAAAAAATTTTAGTTCCTAATGTCCTCGGTACGGTGGATACAATGTTTGTTTCCGCGGCTCTAATTTTTGAAAAGGATGGAGTTACTTACAAATTGGACCCGATTGATGAGGGCAAAAGATACTTTATTATTTTTGCCGATGAAACAAGCGGCAGCGAAACTTACGGTGCAGGAAGATACTTATACGCCGATAAATCAGATTCAGCGGGAAAAATTTATCTCGACTTCAACAAAGCATACAACCCGCCATGTGTTTTTACTAAATATGCAACATGTTCTTTGCCGCCAAAACAAAATTATCTAAAACTAAAAATTACAGCGGGTGAAAAAATGTTTGAGAAGAATGTGCTGTAACTGATAGAAAAGCTAAATGTGAAACGCTATACGCGAGATGTGAGAAACAAGAAGTTAGTTTGTGGTCAGTAAAAAAGATTTTGAATTTAGAATTAGAATATGCCGCAAGGAAGCAAAAGAATCTCATTTTTTGGCTCTTGGCATTTGAATGCAGCGGGGAATTAGAAATAATAAGAACAGCATTAATACAAGAAGCACTTGAATTAGTTAGGATATTTGGCTCGATGGTAAAAAAATTTGGGTCAAATGAAAATCAAAAATCATGAGTATTGGTTTTGAATTTTGTGCTTTGTCCGTCAGCTGACGGATTGTGCTTTGGATTTTGTGTTTTGGATTTTGTGCTTTGAGTTTTGTACTTCGTACCTCGTACCTCATTTATATCTCTTGCGGTATTAAACTCCCGCTTTGTTTCAGCAAATCACTTTCGCTCATCTTTGCAATATACTGCGCAGATGAAAATCTGCTTTGCGCAGAAATATAATTTCGCTGCACTTCACGGAATTCAAGGGGCGAGATAGAACCAAGTTTTAATTGTTCTAATGCCAGCTCAAGATTTTCTTTAGCAACGGAAACGTTTTCTTCCTCTAACTTCAGGATTTCCAAATTCTTCTCATAGTTTTTATATGCAATAAGCAGGTTAGATTCGAGTGTGGTCTTTACTGAATTAAGTTTAATTTCGTCCCGGTCTAAAGTGATGAGCGCATTTTCGTATTGAAGACGGGTTGTCCATCCGCTGAAAAGATTCCACGTTAAATTCATACCGTAATTGTAACCGAAATTTGTGTTGATTCTAAAGAAGCCGGCTTCCGATTGTGTTCTTTGATATGAGTATCCGCCGAGCAGATTTATCTTTGGAAAAAAATCAGACCGCAGAAGAGTAACATCGAAAGAAGAAATTGATTTATTTTTTTCTGCCTGCAAAAGATCCGCGTTATTATTAAATGCGGCTTCTTTCAATTGATCAAACGACAGCCCTTCTTTAACATCAATAATTTCATCAACATCAAAATCGAGCGCAACATTGCGCGATAGCAGTCTGTTCAGCGTTACCTTCAAACTGCTTAATATAACCTCCTGATTCAAAAGATTGGATTTGTCCGCATTCAAATCTACTTTTGCCCTAAGCAGATCGAGATTGGAAGCAGATCCAACCGAAAGTTTTTCTCCAGCAAGTTTAACTCTCTCTTCCGAGATATTCACGCTTTCTTTTGCAACATCGTAATTATATTTCTGACGCACAATATCATAGTAAGTTTTTATAACATCCAGAAGGGAATTTTCAATTTGGCTTCTCAGTTTTATCTCTCCGAGTTCTTTGTATTCTTTCAGTTTGGAATAAGAAGTAAACATTTTAAAGCCATCGAACAACGTCCAGCTTAACGCCACACCCGCGTTAGTTGTGCTTGTACGGGACCCCGGTCTATCTACTGTTTGTCCGCTTGCATATTCCTGTTGAATGGCAGTTACTGCCTGAGTTCGGGAACCGGTTACATCTACTTTTGGCAGGAAGCCGGCGTTGCCCAAAGAGTAATTGTTGTCACTTATACTTGCATCGCTCTTTGCAATTCTTATTTCATAATTGTTTTCGAGTGCAATATTAATTGCTTCTTTTATGCTAAGCTTCTGCTGCTGTGGGAACAATTGCACTGCAAATAATAGAAAATTGATTCCAAAAAAAAATAAAAGACTTTTGATTTTCACTTGTAACTCCAAGATAACAATGAATTAAAGCACTTTTTTCGTGTTAATACTTTGCGTGCTTGGCTATTTTTTTTGCGGTCTTTGCGAGAAATCCGCCTCCGTCAGTTGACGGATGGCGGATCACGTAAATGTGCTAAATCCGCAGCTGCTGAGCAAAGAAAGGAAAACGTAATAAACGTCTCGCAATTCCTTATTTCTCTTCTGTAACATTTGAAACGCTTTTTGATTTTTCAGAAAAGTATGTATAAACAGCAGGTATAACAAACAAAGTAAGAATTGTTGAAAAAGCTAACCCTCCAATAACGGCAATGCCCATTGATACGCGGCTTTCGGCACCGGCGCCAAGTGCAAGCGCAATCGGCAAAGTTCCAAGAATTGTTGCGAGACTCGTCATCAAAATTGGACGGAAGCGGAGAACCGCTGCTTGTTTTACTGCCTCAATAATCGAAAGTCCCTGCGCTTTTTTCTGGTTAGCAAATTCAACAATCAAGATTCCATTTTTTGTAACGAGACCGATCAACATAACTAACCCGATCTGGCTGAAGATGTTCATCGTTTGATTAAAAAGAAACAACGACATTAATGCGCCGGCAACTGCAAGAGGAACCGTGAACATAATGATGAACGGGTCTCTAAAACTTTCGAACTGCGCCGCGAGAATTAAATACAAAAGAGTTAATGCGAGAACAAATGTGAATAGAAGACTCGACGAACTTTCCACAAAATCTTTTGATACACCGGTTAAGGCAGTTGCAAAGGATTTGTCCAAAACTTTTTGTGCAATTTCATCCATTGCGTTAATGCCGTCTCCAATTGTTTTGCCGGGCGCCAAACTTGCCGAGAACGTTGCTGAAACATACCGGTTAAATCTGTAAAGCTGCGGCGGTGTGCTTTCTGTTTTGATCGAAATAAAATTATCGAGCTGTATCAGTTCACCTTTTCTAGATTTAACATATAGTGATTGCAAATCCAGTGGTTTACTGCGAAACTCTTTTGCTAATTGTCCAATCACTTGATATTGTTTTCCGTTCATAATAAAGAAACCATAACGTTGACCGCTTAAAGCCATCTGCAATGTTTGTGCGATGTCGACAACTGAAACTCCAAGCTCTCTTGCTTTCGAGCGGTCTATTTCAAGAACAAGTTCCGGCTTTGTGAATTTCAGGTTAACGTCAACCTGTCCGAACGTTTGATTCATCCGCGCTTCTTCTAAAAATTTAGGAATGATCTCCCTCAGCTTTTCAATAGTTGGCGCTTGAACAACGTATTGAACCGGCAAACCGCCGCGCTGAGTTCCGATAGTTTGGTCCTGAATAACAAATGTTCTTCCGTCGCTGAATTTATTTACTAACGGCATCAGGTCTTCATAAATTTTTTGCTGCGCGCGGTTACGCTTTTCAGGATCAACTAATAAAATTCTCAAGAACCCTGTGTTTGTAGAAGTAATTCCTCCGCCAAGTGCAACACCCATAATAATAGATTCTTTCTCAGGAAGTTTTTCGTTTACTCCCCGATACAGTTTTTCCATAAATTCGCTTGTGAATTGAAATGAAGACCCTTCCAGAGTGGTTGTACTTATACGAAGCGCACTCCTATCTTCAATTGGTGCCAGTTCGGTTGGAAGAAACGGCAGAATAAGAAACGACAATAACAATGCAGCTATCATTACAACAAAACCGAGCCAGCGTTTTTTTAGAAATGCCGCAAGAGTGTGTTCGTAAACCGAAATTAACTTTACAAAAAAAGGTTCGGTTAAAAGATAGAACCTGTTGTGGTGTGCTCTTCTTTTAATAATTCTTGAACTAAGCATTGGAGTTAATGTTAATGCAACAAAAGCAGAAATTATAACAGAGCCCGCTATAACTATTCCAAATTCTCTAAACAATCTTCCTGTTAATCCTTGCAAAAAGATGATTGGCAAAAACACAACTGCAAGCGCAACGGTAGTAGAAATAATTGCAAAAAATATTTCCGACGATCCTTTTATCCCTGCTTCTACAGGTTCCATTCCGTCTTCAATCTTTCTATAAATATTTTCAAGTACCACAATCGCATCGTCTACAACTAATCCGATGGCTAAAACAATTCCAAGAAGAGTTAACACGTTTATAGTAAAGTTAGCAGCATACATAATGAAGAATGCGCCGACGAGCGAAATCGGAATTGCCAGAATCGGAATTAATGTTGTGCGCCAGTCTCTTAAAAACAGAAAGATGATTAGAATAACTAATCCAAATGCAATTAGAATTGTTTCTTCAACTTCGCTGATCGAATTCCTAATATATCGTGTAGTATCAAACCCGATCCCTATTTGTATATCAGAAGGAATATCTTTCTTTATCTGTTCTAATCTTTCGTAAGCACCGTCTGTAATATCAATATGATTGGAACCCGGCTGAGGAATCAAAACCACGCCCACCATCGGAAATCCATCGCGCCTCAAAATCGAATACTCGTTTTCCGGTCCTAATTCAGCGTAACCAATATCCGAGAGTTTTATAAACTGTCCTTTATCATCTTTAATAATAAGATTATTAAATTCTTCTTTGGTTAAAA
>JBFLWC010000365.1:0-3117 GCA_040758415.1 Bacteroidota bacterium
CAGAATCTCACGAATTAGATTCCCAGATTCAGTATAATTTTCAGTGTAACTTCTTTTTTGAGCAAGACCTTTGAATGGTCTATTCCTTCTATTAACGAAATGGCTTGTGAAAATCTTGAATTTATTTTCATCATCGATGATTCCGCGTTTTGCTAATTCGTCAACTAAAACAGAAAACCTGCAATCGCTGTCTTTCCAACAAAATTTCTCTACCTCTTTTGTCGAAGTAGTAAATGGAATCAGTTTTTCATTTGCAAAGTGAAGAAGTATTTCTTCTTTGCTGTACTCGGGAAGGATTTCGTTTTTATATAATTTTTCAAACAAAGCTAAGAGTCTTTCTTTATCAGCTCGCCAGATAATCCTGTTAGCTGAATTTTCTTGTTGGCTTATATGCTTTTCTAAATTAGGGTTATCACTCCAGCTGACTTTTATCTCAATCTTTGTCCTGTAGTTTTGTAAATAAAGTTCGGCTCTGTCTAAAAATGTTTTATAACGATAACAGATATTGCGAATCAGAATTTCCTTTATGCCTCTCACTGAATTATGCTTTATGCTGTCATCTCGATTAAATAACTCTAGAAGAAAATTTTTACATCGATGAGTTTTTGTGGTGAGTATAATTTCAGTAGTCGGAATATTTCCGACGTCTTCCTTTACATCTTGCATCGCTTTTTGGCATCTCAGAATTTCATCGGAAATGTATTCTACTTTATCAACATCCTTTTCAAGCTCGTTAATCTTTTTTTCTAACGCATCGATGGAAAATTTTTCAGTGTTCATGGTACTCCCCGAACAAAATGAATAATTGATTATTTTGTAGTGCGTAAAAAAATTTAAAGATCGCCCGAAGAAAGGTGTTCCCTTTTTCCCGGAATTTCATTGTAGCAATTATTCGATAGGCAATTATCCCAATAAAATATTATTGCAATTTTATCACTCTATATATAAAAATAATTCGAATTTTTCATTTATCCACCAAAAATTTTTGTAGAGCACATTGATAGCAGATGAAGCTTCCCATATATTTAACTGTTAAATAATCGTTTCTTTAAATTGAATTAGCAATCGATTATTTTATAGATACGAATCCGGTTATACTGACTCATCCATACAAATAACATAGAGTGATGACGTGGCAAAAGTAGTTAAGGATAAATTAGAATCTGTCCGTCCTAATGGCGGGGAATCACTAGAAAAAAAACTTTGGCAAGCTGCCGATAAACTCCGCAAGAATATTGATGCTGCAGAATACAAGCATGTTGTATTAGGTCTCATCTTTCTAAAATACATTTCCGACGCACACGAAGAACTCTATCAAAAACTTATTGAACAAAAGAGTGAAGGTGCTGATCCGGAAGACAAAAACGAATACATAGCCGAAAAAGTTTTTTATGTCCCGCCTTCAGCTCGCTGGAAATGGATTCAAGGACGAGCATCACTTACTACAATCGGAAAAGATGTTGACGACGCTATGGATGCCATCGAAAAAGATAATCCTTCATTACGCGGAGTTCTTCCAAAAGTTTATGCGCAAGAAAAATTAGACAAGGCAAGTCTCGGTGGATTAATAAATCTTATTGGTACCGCAGTCCTTGGAACAAAAGAAGCACAAAGCAAGGACATACTTGGAAAAGTTTACGAATATTTTCTTGGCCAGTTTGCCCTTGCTGAAGGAAAGAAAGGCGGACAATTCTATACGCCTTCATGTGTAGTAAAATTGTTGGTAGAAATGCTCGAACCGTATGAAGGAAGAGTCTTCGATCCTTGCTGCGGCAGTGGAGGTATGTTTGTTCAGAGTGAAAAATTTATTCACTCCCATTCAGATCACTACAAAAAGAATAACGGGAAATTGCTGCTGTTGAATCCAAGCGACAGAATTTCTATTTACGGGCAAGAGAGTAATCAAACCACCTGGCGGTTATGCAAAATGAATCTTGCTATTCGTGGAATTGATAGCAGCAATGTAAAATGGAACAACGAAGGAAGTTTCTTAAACGATGCCCATAAAGACTTAAAAGCAGATTTTATTCTTGCTAACCCTCCGTTCAATGATAGTGACTGGTCCGGTGATCTCTTAAAAAATGATGCGCGTTGGAAAATACTTGGCGAGAATTTAATTCCACCTTCTGGTAATGCAAACTATGCATGGATTATGCATTTCCTTTATCATCTTGCACCGACCGGTCAAGCCGGGTTCGTCCTCTCAAAAGGTTCTCTTACAACTCAGACAAACAATGAAGGTGAAATCAGAAAAGCATTGATCGAAAAAGGTTTGGTTGATTGCATAGTAAATCTTCCAACAAAATTGTTTCTCAACACACAAATTCCCGCATGTCTTTGGTTTTTAAGTAGAGATCGAAACTCCTCTCCCTTTGGGAGAGGCCGGGTGAGGGCGGATGAAATCTTATTCATCGATGCTCGCAACCTTGGATATTTAATCAACAGACGGAATCGTGATCTAAGAGAAGATGATATTCACAAAATTGCAAACACTTATCATTCCTGGCGTTCTGTCATTGCGAGCGAAGCGAAGCAATCTCCAGTATACGAAGACATCCCCGGCTTCTGCAAATCCGTAACTCTCGATGAAGTTCGAAAACTGAATTATGTTCTTACTCCTGGTCGTTATGTTGGTTTACCTGATGATGAAGACGACTTCAATTTTCAAGAACGATTCACCACTCTAAAAACAGAGTTGGAAAAACAACTGGCTGAAGAAGACGAGCTGAATAAAAAAATTCTCGATAACCTTTCGAAAATAAAATTGAGCTAAGAATGAGCTACAGCAAAGATCAACCTTATAACGATCTGCCCTTACTTTTACCTGATTCAGCTGTTTGGGAAAAGTTGAGCATCTACAAGAAACTTGCAGAAGCACGAGCTGCTTTGGCTGAACTCAAGGGACGATTGCCGGTTATTCCAAATCCTCTTATGCTCATCAACACTTTGGTTCTTCAAGAAGCAAAAGACAGTTCAACCATCGAAAATATTTTTACTACCAACGATAAACTTTACAAAGCTTTTTCTTCCACTGCATCCAATGCTGATCCGGCTACAAAAGAAGTTTTACGCTACAGAGAAGCTCTCTGGAATTCGTTCACTAAATTAAAATCTCCA
>JBFLWC010000366.1:0-3775 GCA_040758415.1 Bacteroidota bacterium
AATGCCATTATTGACTGCTGTGTAATACTGAATTGCATCTTCAAAATCAGTGAATTCAGAATTAAGCGACTGTTCTATTACTCTTTCATCTATTGGTAGAATATTTATGAGAGTTTTTAGTTTTCTTAAGCTCTTTAATGCTACGAGATTTGTGGTTTGTTTCTTTAGAAGGTAGTGCAGATTCGCGAAAATAAGCGGGGATGTGTAAGCAATAATTTTATTTTGATTAATTAACGTGAATAATCGGGCCGCGTGAATATAGTGCGGTTTCCTTTCAGCAAGTAAATCTAATATTATATCCGAATCAACAAAAAGTTTTATCATTTGGAATATTTTGCCTCAATATGATTTCTATAAACTTCTTTCATATTAATATCCTCTGGTAATTTGATAATCCCGGAAAGCTCAAGAACATTTGGTGATATTTCAATTTCCGTGATGCTTTCTTTATCAGCTATCAAATTGAAATATTTTTCAACCATTACTGAAAGACTCTGTTTATTTCTTTGAGCATATTTTTTAGCACGATCAATTGCTTTTTTATTGAGTTTTAATGTTAGTTTGGTATTCATATAATTCCTTTCTATAATACGTAAATATTTTCACAACAAGATACGTATCACCACTCCAATTTTCAAGTTCAACTATTAGCCATACAACGGCATTGTGCATAAGCCGCAGCCCAGAACAAGAATTTAACTTAGAACACGAATGCCGATAATTTTAAATAAATTTGTTTAGCAGAACAACCTTGAACAAGATAGCTGACACGGGACGACTAACATTAAAATTATAAAAATGCCCAATGCGAAAACGCTGTCCGGCTTGAGGCGCTTGCCTTTATTCATTAATTTCCTGACCTTTCAATTGATAATTGCCGTGTAAAAATAACAGTCCAGCTAATTGATGCCTTTAGTGCTCGTGCTTTGAGTATTGTTGTCGAAGATTGGTAATTCATAAGTTGGCGTTAATCTTCTTTTACCGAAAACCCGTTTGGCAGCATACCTTTTCCACTATAATCTTCGAACACGGCTTTCATTTTTATCCAACCGGAGGTTATATGAGTAAATCTACTATTTCCAAAATCAATCCTAACTCTGCCGGTATCGACATCGGTACCGAGTACATCTTTATAGGTATCGAAAATAAAGAAGTTGTTTCTTTTCCAACTTTTACTGAAAGCTATCTTAAAGCAATTGAATACTTGAAAGAAAACAACATCACTTCCGCAGCCATGGAAGCAACCGGTGTTTATTGGTTCGCTCTTTACGACATGATAGAGCAAGCCGGCATAAAGGTTTGCCTTGTAGATGGGAGAGAAGTGCGTAACGTACCCGGTCGCAAAAGTGATGTTGAGGATTGTCAATGGATTCAGCAGCTACATTCATTCGGGCTGCTGCGTCCTTGCTTTATTCCAGATGACATCACTCGTCAACTCCGCACTTACTCAAGACTTCGACAAGATCATCTCTCCCTTGCAACACAGCATATCCAGCACATGCAAAAAGCTTTCGACTCAATGAACATTAAACTTCATAATGTCATTAGCCAAATTGTTGGTGTTAGTGGTATGCGTATTATTAAAGCTATCATTTCAGGTAATCATAATCCGGAAGAATTGGTATCGCTTTGTGAAGACAGCATACCTAAAAAGAAAAGGGAACTGATCATTTCTTCCTTGCAAGGAAACTTCAGAGAAGATTATATCTTTTCCCTCAAACAAGCTTTGGACGCTTACGAGTTTTATCAACAAAAAGTTTTTGAGTGTGATAATAAAATTCAAGAGCTTCTTGAACTAATCACAAAGAATAAATCTACTCCGCGAGCTATCAAAACTCCCAAACGTATACGCCACAACGCACCTAATATCGATAATCTTCATGAAATGCTAATGAAGTTAACCTGCGGGAATGATCCTTCTCAAATTACCGGGCTTACCGATAAAACCTTGCTCGAACTTATTGCCGAAACCGGAACTGATCTTTCCAAATGGAAAACCGAAAAGCACTTTACTTCATGGCTTTGTCTTGCACCGGGCAAACATCAGTCCGGTAAGAAAAACAAAAAGAGGAAAAAGAAAGGTCATACAAAAGCCGGTCAGATTTTCCGTAATGCTGCATACTCACTTACAAAAAGTAAGAATACTGCCATTGGTGCATTTTACCATAGAATTAAAGCAAAGAAAGGCCCTCTTATTGCCATTAAAGCTACAGCAAGAAAAATCGCCATACTTTACTATAACATAATGACGAAGGGAATTGCTTTCGTCGAAAAGGGTATCACAGCTTATCAACAAAAAGTCAAAGAACAAAGATTAATGTATTTACAAAAACAAGCTAAACAGCTTGGTTATAATTTATTGCCAACGACTGCTTAGTGGTCATTGGCAGTTGCGGGTTATACACGGCTTACTTATTACAATTAATTTTTTGTAGAACTTTAATATTACCAATCAAATCTTTAACTAAATATTTTTCTTTATCACTATATAATGCTTCCGCTTTGTTCAAATCTTCACAAGCACCAACTTTATTATTAAACGATAATAACCTTTGCATTGCACGTCCGTAATAATTCTCTGCATCGTTCGGTGCTAATGCAATCACTCTATCCAACAAGTCTTTTGCACCAACTGTATCTTTCATATATAATTTTGACCAAACAAGAACACCTATTATTTGTTTATTTGTTGAATCACTTTTAAGTAGGTTATTAAAATCAGTAATAGCATTCTTATAAGATTTTAATATAAAATAACAGTTACCTCGTCCCAGTATCGCTTCCTTTGTAAGATTAGTATCATATTTCATTGCATCGGTAAAATCTTTAACCGACAACGAAAACATTTTACTTAGATATGATGTATCACCATTTGCTTCACTATAATCTTGATTAGCAAGGCGATACTTTCCTCTTTCTAAATATGCTTGAGCATAATCTGATTTTTGGGCAATCGCTTCATCAAGTTCCTTGATTGCTAGTTTATAATCATTGTTTTTTGCCAACGCAATTGCACTGTTATAATGATCTTCTGGTTTTGATTGGCACGATACAAATAAACAACAAAATAAAACTAAACTCAGAAATACTAATTTACTTTTCATTGTCAACCCACTTAGTGTATAACGGCGTTGCCGATAAGCGGTGCCCCAAACCAAGGATGTCACTTAAATAACAACTGCCAATAATTTGTAAAAATTTATTTAACAGAACTACTTTACAAAGCGCCATTACACGGAACTACAAAACCAATAATTGCACAAATGCCAAATGCGAAAACGGCGTCCGCTTGATTGGCTGGTTATAAGGCGTCTTTTAAACTTCCGCCTAATGCTTTATAACTATGTTCAAACAATGGAATAAAATCTTTTACCTTAGTTTTCCCAGGCTCAATTGTAAAAATAGCACGTCTTTTTTCCTCATCATATCGTGTTGGTTTAAAATTCAATCTGCGTAAATCTGCTTTTGATATTTTGAACAACAATGCAAATGATTTTGTGCCGAGCCATTGTAACCTAAAAGCATTGAAGAAACCAGATTTAAAAGCACATTGATAAGCATTAAATTTTGTATCGAGACTCCACGACTTTGCTTTAATTATTTTTTCAACATCAGAGACATATTGTAAAAAGTAATCAACACTTTTTTTCACTGTCAACCGACTAAAATTTAATTTTCACAAAAAGTTTTACAAAACCAAAAAAATCAAACAAAATCTCGCATAGTTAAAAGTACACCCCCCTTAAGTCAATCCTGCAAATAAACTGGGTAAGGC
>JBFLWC010000367.1:0-5281 GCA_040758415.1 Bacteroidota bacterium
ACGCATCATAAATTTTGCATCGAGCATTTTGGTTTTGTTGACCACTTCTATTTTTGCTTCACACAATTCTCCGAAAGGGATAAGCATGAGTAACAACATCAAAGATATTTCAGTAAAAGATATCAATGACAAAGAAATCAAACTTTCCGGTTACAAAGGCAAAGTATTGCTGATTGTAAATGTTGCAAGCGAATGCGGCTACACTCCACAGTACGAAAGCTTGCAAAAAATTTATGAGAAGTACAAAGAGAAAGGTTTGGAAACTCTGGCTTTCCCGTGCAACGATTTTGGTGCGCAAGAACCGGGCACAAATGAAGAGATTAAAAATTTCTGTTCGAGTAAATACAATGTTACGTTCAAACTTTTTGACAAAATAAAAATTATCGGCAAAGATAAATCGCCGCTCTACGGAATTCTGATTAACAATACCGACGACAGAGGCGATGTGAAATGGAACTTCGAAAAATTTTTGATTGATAAAAACGGGAATGTAATTTCAAGATTTAGAAGTAAAGTAAAACCCGAAAGCGAAGAACTCACAAAAGCAGTCGAAGAATTACTCTCTCAAGAATAAAATAAAAAACGCAATGCGCTGCATTGCATTTCAAAAATGCCCCTTTCCTTTGGAAAGGGGTTAGGGGATAGGCAGTAGTTACTTATTTCTCGCCCACCTCAATATCTTCAGTATATTTCTTTTTGATCGGCGGACGTTCATAAATTACCGTGAAGTCTTTGTAGGTTGAAGCTACATCATACGAAACCTGATCCCACGAAAAACGCCACGTCCAATTTCCGCCGAGTTTACCCGGGAAGTTCACCCGCGCTTCGTTGCCGAGATTTAAAATGTCTTGCATCGGAATGACGACAATATTTGCAACCGATGCGTACGCAGTTTTGATCAATTCAAAAACTATATCATCATTATAGAAATTTAAGTAGTTCTGCGCCCATTGATAAATGCCGGATTATAATAATCAAAACCATCAACGCCTTTTTCACTTTTATTTTCCTTTAATAAATACTGATAGGTTACATTTCTCTGAAATCTATTGCAAACTTTCATCAATATTTATTTTAACACTTCTCAACTTCAGCAATCTGCCAAGCCATACTTTTACATCATCAACAATGGAATACACAACCGGAATAAATACCAGCGTTAGAAGTGTCGAGCTTGTCATTCCGCCCATAATAACTACTGCCATGCCGGAACGCATTTCAGAACCGGGTCCTAACTCAAGCGCCAAAGGCAGCATACCGAATATGAGTGCAAGTGTTGTCATCAGAATAGGGCGGAGACGCGCAGTTCCGGCTTCCAACAAAGCATCACTTCGGTTCAATCCTCTTTTTCGTAATGTGTTTGTATAATCAATCAAGAGAATTGCATTATGAACCACCAATCCAACAAGCATTACTATGCCGATCATTGAAAACAGATTCAACGTCTTTCCTGTAATCAACAGACTACTGACAACTCCTACAAGTGTGATGGGCAGTGAAAATAAAATTATAAACGGATAGAGAAGCGATTCGAACAGGGAAGCCATAACCATATACACAAAAAGAATTGAAAGAACGAGTGCTATAGTCAAGTTGGAAAATGTTTCTTCCATCATTTCAACATCTCCAACCAAACTGAATCCAGTAATCGTATCCGGGAATTTCAGTTCGCGCAGAGCGCGTTTAATATCGCCACTCACATCGCCTAATGGTCTACCGGCAATGTTTGCATTAACAACAAACTGCCGCGAATGATCTTTACGTCGAATTTCAGATGGACCAAAATCTTGGTAAACTTTTGCTACCTGTCCCAACTCAATCATCTCGCCCGAAAGTGACTTTATCTGTATTTTGGAAATATCGGTGATGCTTTTCTTTTTAGATTCCTGCAATGTTATCCTTACATCGTATTCTCTATCGCCTTCTTTGTACTTATTGGAAACATCTCCGTCAATGCTGGCGCGTAATGTTCTTCCTACAAGCGCTGTTGGAACACCTAATACTGCACACTTTATTCTGTCAATCTCAGCTTTTATTTCCGGCACGCCTCCTTTCCAAGTTGATTCTACTTCAATCGCGCCCGGAATTTTTTTTACAGCTTCTATAACTGCTTCAGAGGCAGCGTTGAAATCTTTCGTATCAGTTCCGGAAATTTCGATCTGGATAGGCAGCTCGTCTGCGCCGCCAAATATACTTGGCGCGGCAACCCGTAATTTCACGCCGGCTATCTCTTCATTCCATCTGCGAATTTCTTTCGCCACATCTTCAGTCGAACGATAGTTCTTTCCTTTATTTAGAGGTGATCCCTTCGGGAGAAGAATGACTTTCATTTGTCCTAATTGATTACCGCTAAAGGCGCGCTCGATACGAGAAATATTGCCAAGTGTGATGAAATACGATTTTACTTCCGGCAGCGCTGCAATTTTTTCTTCCACCATTTTTGCAACACGATCTGTCATTTCAAGCGAGGTGCCAACCGGAGTTTCAATTTCCACCATTAGTTCACCTCTATCGGGGTTGGTAAAAAATTCCGTACTTACAAATCCAAATAAAAGAGGGAGTAAACTCACAAGAAATATTATTGTAGTAACAGCAACCACAGTTTTTCTATGTCCTAACGCCCAATGGTTAAATCGGCGGTAATGATACTTCAAAGATTCCAGCATTCTGTTTTTCTTTTCTCCACGAATTTTTTCACTTTCTTTTTTCAACCACCGCGATGCAAGCATTGGTGTGAGTGTAAAAGAGATGAAGAGTGAAAAGAGAACAGCAAAAGATAACGTTAATCCATATTGAGCAAAGAAGCGTCCTACAACTCCACCCATAAATGCGATCGGAAGAAATACAGCAACATCTGTCATTGTAATTGAAATTGCCGCAAGTCCAATTTCGTTTCGTCCGTCAAGCGCAGCGCGGAATGGATTTTTCCCCAATCCTAGATGACGATCGGTATTTTCCAAAACAACAATTGCATCATCCACAAGAATACCAATAGCCGTTCCGAGCGCCATCAACGAAAGAATGTTGAATGTAAATCCTGCATAATACATCAATGAAAAAGTAGCAATGAGTGATGTTGGAATTGCAAGAAGAACAATAATTGTGTTGCGTACTTTACGCAGAAAGAGAAAAATTATAAACGCAGTTAAAGCAATTGCTTCGAGCAAATTTCTGCTTACTTCTCCTATAGATTCTTTTGTGAATGTTGATTGATCGTAGGCAACGGCAAATGTAATATCAGAAGGGAGTTGATTTTTGATTCGTTCTAATTCTTCTTTCACCAAATCGGCTACGCGTACGCTATTTGTACCCGGCTGGTTGCGGATAGTAATTCCCAAACTTGCTGTTCCATTGAGCCGGCTAAAATTGTTCATCCGCTTAAATGTATCTGCTACTGTTGCAACATTCTTTAAGCGAAGTTCTTCCCCGATTGGTGTAAAAATAGGCGCTTCTTTCATAGCATCAACGCTGCGAAATCGCCCGGCAATTCTAACACCAAGTTCCTTCGCTTTCGTTTCTATCAAGCCGGAAGGCACATCAAGATTATCCATTTTCAAAACATCAATGACGTCGGTTATTGAGAGTTTGTACTGTGCCAATCGCTCGGGGTCAACATTAATATTAATTTGTCTTTCTTTTTGTCCGGTAAGAAGCACTTCGGCAACACCTTCGAGTCGCTGCAACTTATCTTTTACTTGCTTATCAATGATGTAGTATAACTCATCAAGCTGTCGTTGTTTTGAAGAGACTGCAATATTCATTATCGGGATAGATGTAAAATCAACTTTTGAAACTAAAGGGACCTCAGAATCTTCGGGGAGTTTGAAACGCAGCTCATCAACTTTTTTCTGGACATCAAGCCGCGCGTTGTCGCCGTTAATTCCTAACTTAAACCGTACCAAAACAGTTGATATCCCCTCCAAAGTCCACGACTCAACATGATCAACGCCGTTAATTGTACTCACAGTTTCTTCAACAAGTTTTGTAATTGATGTTTCTATTTCTTCTGGATTTGCACCGGGATAAACAGTGGCAACAGTAATAACCGGATAATCCACTTCTGGGGCTAACGACGCACCCATACGCGTGAGTGAAATGAGTCCAAAGACAATAAATGCGCCAATAACCATCCAGAGAAAAACAGGGCGGCGTATTGCAATTTCCGTGAAGGTCATGGTTGAATTCCTCCTACAATTTTTATCTGCGAACCATCTTTCAATTCATCTGATGCGAATGTAATCACTGTGTCATCACGCTTGATCCCTTTTGTAACTTCAAGGGCGTCAACTTTTTGTGCGCCAACAGTAATAAACACTAATCTCGCCGCGTCTTCTTTCACAATATAAACAGCTTGCTTGCCTTCAATTTTTTTTAGTGCTTCGGGTGGAATTGTTAGTGCATTTCGTTTGCCGACAATTATTTTTGTTCGTGCAAACATTCCGGGCCGTATTTCAGAAAAATTTTTGTCAAAAGTGATTTCTACTTCGCCTTTGCCGCTGCGGCTATCAAGAGTAGATTTTATGAGCGTTACTTTGCCGGTAAATTCACGATTCGGCAGAGCATCAAGAGTAATAATAACTTTTTGTCCTGCACGGATTTTTGCAAAGTCGGTCTCAAAAGGAGTAATCACAAGTTTTAACCCTTCCTGTTTTGCGATGGAAAGAATCGGTGTCATTGGTGAAACTCTCGAACCTTCTTTCAAAAAAAGAGTTTCAACTTTTCCGGCTGTTGTTGCCTTCACCTCTACCGCTTTGAACGCTGCACCTACTTCATCACGGTCAACTATAGCAACAACTTCATCGGCTTTAATAGTTTGTCCCTCTTTCGCTAACAAACTGAGCAATTTACCGGGCATTTTAGAAAAGATTTCTACTTTATCCTGCGGTTTAATTGTTCCGTACGAAGTTATCTCTTCAACCCACAAAACTTCTTTGACTGCATAGACCTCAACCGGGATGACTTCATTATTACGCGAAGAAGTTTCAGCTTTTAATTCTACTGAATCGTTCTTGCTGCAGCTGATAAATAAAACTGCAGCGGAAAAACAAATGAGCAAAAAACCAAGTTTATGTTTCATTTTTTTACCTCATTCTCTTGATGAAAAAATTTTATTAGCCCCACCTAAATCCTCCCCAAAGGGGAGGACGTTAAATACGCCGACACTTGGGTCGGGGGTATCATTCAACGCAGGTCGGAGTCAATACTCCGATCAAGCATTTTTCTCTCCCCCTTTGGGGGAGATGGAGGGGGCTTTATTGTAATTGAAATTCCCTGCCAGCCG
>JBFLWC010000368.1:0-2677 GCA_040758415.1 Bacteroidota bacterium
ACAGTGTTTAGCCAAATGTATTTTGACCCGCGATATAAACCTTCTATAATTCAGAAAAGAATGGTTGATGCAAATCTTCTGGGAAGAAAAACGGGAAAAGGTTTTTATGATTACAACCAACCAGCTCTAAACCCTCAGCCCCTCAAAGATGAAAATACGGGAGAAGAAATTTTTTTTAGAATACTCTCTATGTTGATTAATGAAGCCGCAGAAACAGTGTATTTAAAAATCGCTTCTGTAGAAGATATTGATCTTGCTATGACAAGAGGCGTTAATTATCCCAAAGGACTTTTACGCTGGGCAGACGAAATTGGAATAGAAAAAGTTGTGAATAAATTACAATCATTGTTTGATGAGTATAACGAAGAACGCTATCGTACTTCTACTCTGTTAAAAAAAATGATTCGAGAAAAGAAAAAATTTTATAATGAATAATGCGGACAAAAAATAAATGAAGGAAAAAATGCTAGCAGAAAAAGTTGCAGCTAAAATGCTTGAGCACGATGGATTTAGCCGCTGGCTCGGCATCGAAGTGATGGAAATAAAACCCGGCTCATCTAAACTAAAGATGAAAATCCGCAAAGAGATGTTGAACGGTTTTCAGATTTGTCACGGTGGTGTAACATTTTCTTTGGCAGATAGCGCGCTTGCATTTGCATCGAACAGCTATGGAAGAATTTCAGTTGCTCTTGAAACAAGCATTGCGTTTTCATCTCCTGTTTACGAAGGAGACGAACTCACTGCTGTTGCAGAAGAACAAAGTAAAGGAAACAACATTGCTGTTTACAACGTAGTTGTAACAAATCAAGCTGGTGTTAAAGTTGGAATTTTCCGCGGAACAGTTTACAGAACAAAGAAAGAACATTTATAACAGATAGAATTCGGAAAAAGGAATAGTTTGGTGAAATCAGAAGCATATATAATAGATGCAATTAGAACTCCAATCGGGAAATTGGGCGGCTCGTTATCCTCTATCAGGACGGATGATCTTGCAGCAATTACAATTAAAGAAATCATAAAAAGAAATCCAGCCGTTGATACTTCACAAATAGACGAAGTAATGATCGGCTGTGCAAATCAAGCCGGAGAAGACAACAGAAACGTTGCACGTATGGCATTGCTGCTTGCCGGAATTCCATGCAGCGTGCCGGCAGAAACCGTCAATCGGTTATGTGCATCGGGAATGAGTGCGGTAATTAATGCATCGCGTGCAATTAAAATAGGCGATGGTGATCTTTATATTGCCGGCGGCGTTGAGAATATGACGCGCGCCCCGCTTGTGATGTCGAAAGCGGAATATCCTTTTTCCGGAAAGCAGGAAATTTATGATTCCTCCTTGGGCTGGCGATTTGTAAACCCAAAAATGAAGGAACTGTTTGAAACCGACTCGATGGGAGAAACGGCAGAGAATCTTGCCGGGATTTATAAAATTTCCCGCGAAGAGCAGGATGAATTTTCTTACAACTCTCAAATGAAAGCTGCGCGGGCCCAAAAGAACGGACGGCTTGCAAAAGAAATTATGCCTGTTGAAATTCTACACGGGAAAAATGGAAAAATAATTTTTAAGGATGATGAATTCGTCAAACCAAATACAACTCTTGAAATTCTCTCTTCCCTAAAACCGGCATTTAGAAAAAACGGAACGGTTACTGCCGGTAATTCATCCGGATTAAATGACGGCTCTTGTTCTTTGCTGCTTGCATCTGAAAAGTCGGTCAAACAATTAAACTTGAAGCCGCGTGCAAAAGTTGTAGCTTCTGCATCAGTCGGCGTTGAACCAAGAATTATGGGTATAGGTCCCGTTGATGCAGCAAAAAAAGTTTTGGCAAAAGCAGAATTAAAATTGGAAAACATTGATGTAATAGAATTGAATGAGGCATTTGCGGCTCAAAGTTTAGCCGTTCTTAAAAAATTAAACATCAGTCATAAAGATGAAAGATTAAATCCCAACGGCGGAGCCATTGCACTTGGTCATCCGCTCGGTATGTCCGGTGCGCGTTTAATTCAAACGGCAATGCATGAACTAGAAGAAAAAAAGGGAAGTTATGCTTTATGCGCTCTATGCGTTGGCGTTGGACAGGGTGTTGCTATAATTATAGAAAAGATAGATTATTGACTATTGATTAATGATTAATGATTATTAAATATTAATTAAATATATGCGGGCTAATCATGAAAGGAGAAGATCTTAAAGAAAGAACAAAACAATTTGCACATCGCTGCATAAAACTAGCTTTGGCTTTGCCAGACGACAAATTAGGCAACCACATTAAAGGACAACTTATAAGATGTGCTACTTCTGTTGCAGCAAATTATCGCGCAACATGTTTAGCACAGTCAAAAAAAAGTTTTATAGCGAAGATTAGTATTGTAGTTGAAGAAACAGATGAAAGTAATTTTTGGCTGAATATGATCGTAGATGAAAATATGATGTCTAAAGAAAAAGTTGAATTGCTTATCAGGGAATCAGAAGAACTGACTTCGATTTTTATTGCATCGAGAAAAACAGCATCGAAGAAATAATAATCAATATTCATTAATCATTATTCATTATTTATCATTCATTCAAAGGCAAGTATATGACAAGATCAAAATCCTATTCTCAAGAAAAGTGGGTAGAAGGAAAAAGCGGCTTTAGAAAAATATATAATTCAGTTACAGGCGAAGTAATTGGAGA
>JBFLWC010000369.1:0-5637 GCA_040758415.1 Bacteroidota bacterium
AAAAAACTTCTTGCCTTAAAGGGTTCTGTTTTGAAGTTAACGAGCTCTACAAAATCAGTTGTCTCGTCGCGCTTCCAATCAATCTTGCCTTGCACAACAACATTTTTCCCTTCCGGAGAAATAACAACTTGAAAAATTCTTGGCGCTCCGTTTAAATTGTTTGTAAATGCAAAAGCAGCAAAATCAATTGTACTGAGGTCCTGAAAAACAAGAAGTTCGATTTGCGGAGTTTGTGCTCTTAATGTTAAGGAAAAAATTAAAACAAATGTTGCACTCACAAACGAGAAAGTTCTTTTCATAATTATGTTCCTTAGAATTCAGACTATGACAAAAAAATTCTTTACGCTGGGAACAAACTAATTATTTCTTTTCTCTATCTCAAGAAATGATTTTCTGAAAGTTCAGTTGGAATTGATTTAAGCAATGGTGTTTTCTAAATAAAAACCTCCAATTCTTAATTAACTTTTTCGTCCTTGTTCGGATTGATGAACCCAAAATGCGGAGTCGGTTGAGCGTCAATTTTTATTTCTCCAAATCGGGATTCAAATTTATCAATGTTATCCTTCAGCGCACGCAATAACATCTTGGCGTGCTGCGGTGTAGTAATGATGCGTGAAAGCACTCTCGCCTTTGGAACGCCCGGCACTACTCGTGTGAAATCAATTACAAACTCTGCCGGTGAATGTGTAATTATTGCAAGGTTGGAATAAATTCCTTCAGCTTCTTTTTCACCAAGCTCGATATTAATTTGCTGTGTTTGTGGATCGTTGTTCTGATTCATTTTCTCCTCCGTTTCATTTTTTCTACACCTCCGAGACTGTGTAATGGCGTAGCCATGCCTTTGGCAAAAGTAATATTCAAATAAAAAAATCTGCGAAAACCTGCCTGGCAGCAGGCAGGTCTGAATAATTACTTTTTACACAGTCTCCTCCCCTTTGGGGAGGCAGGGTGGGGCTCTTCATAAAAAACCCACAATCCCGTTTAACGGAACGGTGGGCTTATACTAAAATTCAGTCTTTCAATTACTTGTATTGTTCGGCTTTCTTAAAAGCTTCTTCTGCTTTTTTCCCATCACCTAGAACAGCATAAACCTGTCCCAAGCTCAACCAAACTTTCGATTCGGCCGGTTTTATCTCCAAATACTTTTGAAGAAGCGGGAGCGACTGCTTAAACTTTTCTTGATATGATTTATCACCTGTTTCTTTTTTTACAGCTTCGTCTCTTAAATCGTTGCCCCAATTGATGTATGCTGCGGCTAAATTGTAAATAGCATCCGCATTTTTATCATCCATTTTAAGAGCTTCTTCTAACTGAAGCACTGCTTCAGGATATTTTTGTGCTTTCAACAAAACAACACCGTAGGCATAACGCAATTCTTTGTTGGCTGGATTTTTTTCAGCAAGTGTTTTAAAAGAAGAAACAGCAACATCTAACTTATTGGTTGAGTAATATGCATTACCAAGCTGTAATAAAATTTCTGCGTCCGAAGGATATTTATCTCTTCCTCTCTCTAAAACGTCAACAGCTTTGTTATACCACTCGAAAGCTTTTACGCTGTCGGCAGCATCTTTTGATGCTTTATATGAATCCATTAACGACGCACCTTTGATCAAATAAATCTGTCCTAACCTTGCAAAGGAATCAGAAGGTTTGCCTAATTGAGTCAGCTTTTCCAAAACAGGAATTGATTCATCTATTTTGCCCATATTAAGATAAGATGCAACTATGTTCTCGTAACCGAGTGTTGAATCCGGTTCACATAATGTTGAATTTGTGAACTGTTCGACAGCTTTTTCAAAAAGTATTTTCATGCTGTCTGTCTGTGCCATTTTAGCCGCGTTGTTAAATAAAGAGACGCCTTTGTTAAAACTCGTCTGCCAGGTGTATTTTTTAAAATCCTTAATTTGCGGTTCAAATTTTTTGCTTACAGCTAACGATTTGTCAAAAGATTCAAGCATCTTAGGAACGTTTCCCTCCTCTCCGTAAAGAAAACCTAGCAGATACCACCCCTCGTCGCTGGCAGGATTCTTTTCAACCTCCTTTAGCAATGATTCTTTTGCTTTAGCGTATTGTTTCTGGTTTATATACAACTTTGCACCGGTTAATTCTGCAGACGCACATTGAAAAGCTGTTATACCTAAAACCATTGTCAAAATGCTCAAATAAATAAACGTCTTTTTCATTTATACTCCTCTTGTTTTAAAATAAATCTTCTAAAAACTGTAAGAAAAATAACCAATTTGTGAATGCGAAGTCAAGATTAAATTGATTGATACAATTTAGTTTCTGCATCGTTCTTGTTTAATTTCTATTCGATTGCTTTTCGGAACGCAAAAGAATATTTTTGAAACCAAAAGGAAACAGAAATGAAGACAGAAGAAATAATCCGCGGCGTTCCAAAAGTACTGCTTCACGACCATTTAGACGGCGGCTTACGACCTCAAACTATTATAGATCTGGCAAAAGATTTGAAATACACCAAACTCCCAACTTCTGATGCAGACGAACTTGGAGAGTGGTTTCATCGTGGTGCAAATAAAGGAAATCTTGTTGAATATCTTCAAGGATTTGAGCATACCTGTGCCGTTATGCAAACCAAAGATGCACTTGAACGTGTTGCTTACGAAATGATGGAAGATATGTACAAAGACGGGGTATGTTATGTTGAGACACGATTCGCCCCGGTCTTTCATACAGAAAAAGGTCTTTGGTACGAAGAGATAATTAACTCTGTGCTGGACGGTCTCGAAAGAGGAAGAAAAGATTTTGGTGTTGGTTACGGTTTGATACTTTGCGGTATGCGCAATATGAAAAACACTTTAGAAATTGCAGAGCTTGCGGTAAATTTTAGAAGACACGGTGTTGTTGGTTTCGATCTTGCTGGCGAAGAAGGCGGCTATCCGCCTAAGAAACATCTTGATGCCTTTCAGTTCATCAAGCGGGAAAATTTCAACATAACAATTCACGCGGGCGAAGCGTTTGGCAAAGAATCTATCTGGCAGGCAATCCAGATTTGCGGTGCACACCGCATTGGCCACGCAACACGTTTAATTGAAGATATTCATTTCGATAAAGAAGGCAATGTTGTTTCACTCGGACAGCTGGCTCAATATATTTTGGATACTCGTCTCCCGCTCGAAATTAATTTGCTGAGCAATGTTCACACAGGCGCTATTGATAAGATGGAGAACCATCCCTTTATAAAATTTTACAAAGAAAAATTTAGAGTATTCCTCAACACAGATGATCGGTTAATGAGTGATACCACTCTTACCAACGAATATTTAATTGCAAGCGAATATTTCGGATTGAATCTGGACGACATCGAAAAACTGAACATCAACGCTATGAAATCTTCTTTCATTCCCTACAAAGAAAGATTACCTTACATTTACAACGTTATTAAACCGGGTTACCAAAAAATGCGGGAAAAACTTCTTTCACTGAAAGTCTAATTTTAAATATGGCAAAATCGTTATTCAAAAATTACACGTATCAATTCGACAGTAATGAAAAAAAAGTGCTGACTACTTTTTGTAAAACAATACTCAAACAGATGGCAGCAGACGAAAGATTTTATCAGGATGTTCGCTCGTTCAACTCTATTGTTGATAAACTCAACGGAAATGCCAACGAAGTAAAGTTTACTAAAGAAGAAAAAACAAAATTGATTTTTAATCTGAACAACAATATTTCGGAATTGAAAAAACGTGCCGGTAAAGGATTTTTTTTTATTCGCTGGTTTTATAAATCGGCATACAAACAGTACAATAATATTCTTCAAAAACATTTCACAAATTAATCCGTAGGGTTGAGCTTGCCTGCGGTAAGCAGGATTACCTCAACCCTACTACAAAACACAATATGGAAACGCTCGAAAAAATTATCAAAGCGCCAACCGGCTCAAAAATGAGTTGTAAAGGTTGGATTCAAGAAGCGGCAATGAGGATGTTAATGAACAATCTCGACCCTGAAGTTGCAGAGCGACCGGAGCATTTAATCGTCTACGGTGGCTCGGGTAAAGCAGCGCGGAATTGGGAAGCGTTCGATGCAATTATTTCTTCTCTAAAAAATTTAGAGAACGATGAAACACTTGTTATTCAATCAGGCAAACCTGTTGCAATTTTCAAAACACATTTTGATGCACCGCGTGTAATTATCTCCAATGCGATGCTCGTTCCCGATTGGGCAACGTGGGATGAGTTCCGCAGGCTTGATGAGATGGGCTTAACAATGTATGGACAAATGACAGCAGGCAGCTGGATTTACATTGGCACACAAGGAATTTTACAAGGTACTTACGAAACCTTCGCAGAATGTGCAAGGCAGCACTTTAATTCCTCGTTGAGCGGAAAATTTTTATTGACTGCTGGACTTGGCGGAATGGGAGGCGCTCAACCACTTGCTGCAACTATGAACGGCGCCGCATTCCTTGGAATTGAAGTTGACCGCACCCGGATTCAAAAAAGAATTGATACCGGTTATCTTGATGTGATGACTGAAAATTTAGATGAAGCACTTAAACTCGTACTGGATGCAAAAGAAAAAAAACAAGCGCTCTCGGTTGGACTGCTCGGCAATGCGGGAGAAATTCTACCACAAATTCTACAAAAAAAAATTATACCGGATATTATTACAGACCAAACTTCCGCACACGATACACTCAATGGTTACGTGCCTATGGGAATGAGTTTTGATGAAGCGCTCGATCTTCGCAAAAACGATCCGGACAAATATATATCGCTTGCAAAAAAAACAATTGTTGAACATGTGAAAGCAATGCTAGAGTTTCAAGCGCGCGGTTCGATTGCATTCGATTACGGCAATAACATCCGCGGGGAGGCAAAAGAAAACGGACTTCAAAATGCGTTCGATATCCCCGGCTTCGTCCCCGAATATATCCGTCCTCTTTTCTGCGGTGGCAAAGGTCCGTTCCGCTGGGCTGCTCTATCCGGAGATCCAAAAGATATTTTCGAGACTGACAAAGCAGTGATAGAAACATTTCCGGAAAACAAAGCTCTCGTTCGTTGGATTGAACTTGCCCAGAAAAAAGTCCATTTTCAAGGTTTGCCAGCAAGAATTTGCTGGCTTGGCTACGGCGAGCGCGCAAAGTTAGGAAAGATTTTTAACCGCCTTGTTGCAGAAGGAAAAGTTAGCGCGCCAATTGTGATTGGACGAGACCACTTAGACTGCGGATCGGTTGCATCACCAAACCGCGAAACAGAAGCGATGAAAGACGGCAGCGATGCAATTGCCGATTGGCCAATTCTCAATGCGCTGTTAAATGCAATCGGAGGAGCCAGCTGGGTTTCGGTTCATCACGGCGGCGGTGTTGGAATTGGTAAATCAATTCATGCAGGAATGGTCGTTGTAGCTGATGGAACGCCGGAGGCACAAGTGCGTCTTGAACGTGTGTTGACTTACGATCCCGCAATGGGAATTGTTCGGCACGCAGATGCCGGTTACAAACAAGCAATTGATAACGCAAAAAAATTTTCTATACAAATTCCTATCCCGCCTTTGGCGTGACAAGCATTAAAATATATTAACGGAGTAAAAAAATGAAAATGAAAGTCTTGATTGCTGATGAATTCCCCCAACAGTATATCAAAAAATTACAGGGTGCAGAAATTGATG
>JBFLWC010000370.1:0-2835 GCA_040758415.1 Bacteroidota bacterium
ATTCCATCTCCATCCGTCTCTAAAAGTTCCTTCCGCACTCCAACGCCATTATCGGAAATAATAATGAACGAACGATTAGTTTCTTTATCGAACTTGGTTGCAATCTTTATCTTAATTGATTCTTTTACAGATTGTTGTTCTCCGTCATTTCCATGGTCAATGCTGTTCTGAATCAGAGGTTCAAGGATTTCCCAAACTACAAACTCATTTACATTTACTAACGGCAAAGATTCATCTAAATCAAGATCAAAATCAAACATCTCATTCTTGCTTGATATTCTAAGAAAAACATATTCAACAATAAATTTTATTACATCGTTAATGTTTGTTTTGAACATCGGGTTAATTATTGTGTTGATTTCCTGGTCGTACCATTTCATATCATAAATTATACGCGAAATAAAATTGGAATAAGTAATAACACGTTTTTTACTCTCTTCAATATCCCGATTGTTTATTCTGCGAACATCTTCTTTTATGAATCCTATTATCTTTTCGGCTTTATGGTGTGTGTGATAAATTCTTCTTGTAAACAACGATTCTTTTTCTAACCGGATCTGCTTTTTAATGTTCTCTTCGTGCTCGTCAAAAAATCTTTGCTGCGCTTCATTTCTCTCTTTTACAGCTTGAGACGAAACTACAAATATTACTATTAAGCCTAGCAAAATTAAAGATGAATAAATCAGTGCAACCTTATCGAAGTTTGAACTCACTTCTTTAGTCAAGAATGAAAAATCCGGGGTTATCTTCATATACATCACACCCAGATACTCTCCATCAGGTACAAAAGGAACGAGTATATTAAATGTTTTTTGATTTTTAAGTGCGCTGTAAATTATTTCTGAACCTTTCATTTTATTTCGGAGCGATGAAAATAATTCTATGCCTTCCGAGTGTTTGTTTTTATTGCCGTCATAAGAAGGCAATTCATTGATCAGATAAGAATAAAGATTATGCCCGCTGTCTATTACATAAAGCCGGCGGTTCTTAACAAGTATTAAACAAATATCTTCTACACTTTTTTGAATTAACTGTTGTTTGAATATCACATTAAAGGAATAAATTATTTTTCTCTCATCATAATCTGAAATTGATTTACTCAAAAACAAATTCTCAAATAATAATTCCATACTTGTTGAAGTTACAATTGCCATTCTTTCTGCTGAATGCTTTTGATACCACGACTGAGTTTCGATTAAAAAATCGCTTAACGCAGATTTTTGGACGAAAGCTAAAATAATTTGGAAAATGATCAGAACAATTAGAAATACCGTTATATGTCTGATCTGAAATTTATACTTGGAAAGTTTATTTAATACTTTTTGCCTTAGCATAACTAAACCTGATAGCTGATAGCTGTGCCGATCCGTAGGATTCGGAAAGGCATCCATTCGGAAAAAGCTAATTTCTCAAAAATCTTTTACAATTGTTTTTTCAAGTTGAATAGCGCTTGTGGCTTTTGTGATTGCTTCTTTTACAGTCATCTGATTTTTAATTGCCTGTTCAAAATAAAACGACATTATTTTCGAAAAGCGTGTGTATTCTTCGTGTGCCGGTCTGTTTACTCCGCTCTTAATAATTTTGTTAATTCCCTTTATAGAAGGATATCTAATTAAGTAACGCGGATCATTATAAAAATTTTCGATTACCGGATAATAACCGCCATGCTTATAAAAAATTTCCTGCGATTCATCACTCAGAAGAAATTTAACAAAATCAATTACCTCCTCTTTTTTGCTTGAAAATTTCGACACCATCAAATTCCAGCCGCCGAAGACAGATGTTGGTTTTCCATCATCAAAGTGCGGTAGCGGCGCTTTCTTTAAAAATTTTTCTTTGTTAAGATCGAACGGATTTTCTCCGAAGTCTTTATCATAACTGGGCCAACCGCGAATAAAGATACCATCATTTTTTATAAAATACTCATAACTAGGAATCTCTGTAAAATTTGTTACCTCAACCGGAGTTACTTTGTATCTGTTGACCAGATCAACTAACAGTTGAAGCGATCTTTCCGATTCCCGACTGACCAGGTTAAATCCTCTTTCTTCAAAATAATCCGGTTTAAGACTCATCACTAATTCCATATAACTGCAGATCAATCCTTCATAATCTGCTGCCGGAAAAATATAGAAAGGATTATTTAAGTCAATCTCATCTTTCAGCTTAATAAAATTTTTCCAAGTAATATTGTTCTGAATTTTTTTAATAACCTCGTCGCCATTTTTCAGTTTCTTTAAAATATCTTCACGGTAATACATTACTCCTTGAACCAAATCTAATGGAACAGCAACTAATTCACCATTGTAATAACAGGATTCTAATGCACTATCTAAAATTCTTTCCTTTTCTTCTTTAGAAAAATATTTTTCGAGCGGTTCGCTCCATTTGGCAAACCTCTGGACCCAGATCAAATCTACTGCAAATAAATCAATTCCATCGCCCGTTCCCCTTAATGAACGCGCAAGTATTTCTTTTCTTTCATTTGTACTAAAATCAAAATTCGGGAAATCAATCTGAATTATTTTTACTCTTCCCTTTTTCAAATTGTTGTACTTATCAATAAGAATTTTGTGAGCTACGCTCATCCGATCGGCAAAATAGATTTCAGTAACTTTTTCGTTCGGTTTACGATTTTGGATAAGATTAATAACGATATATAGAACGATTAATAAACCAAGAAAAATAAATCCCCATCTTTGTTTTGCTGTTGGCATCATTGTAATAAATTGATAATTGCGAATTAAAAAAAATGATTCTTCCTCAATTCTCAATTCGCAATTTGCAATTATCAATTGATTTTAAAAGCATCATAATAGCTGTGAATAAGAGAAA
>JBFLWC010000371.1:0-5016 GCA_040758415.1 Bacteroidota bacterium
TGTCGGCAAGTTCACTCGATTTTCTTTTCAGATAGCGTTTCATGAATGAACTATTTCCTAATCTTCTCAACAATCTTTTCACCTGTCCGGCCAACGACATATCCGCCTAAACCAATCTGTAACAACGTCCAAGCTTCACCACTTAATCTGAACGCAAGCCAACCAAAACAATCACAAACAACAAGAACCAAAAACGTAAGCATTGTGATCGGTCTCCAATTCCTCTGCAGCCAGCTTTGTCCTTTCGCTTCCGCTTCAACAATCCTGCTTTGAGAATCAAGAAGCTTCGCTTCATACTCAAGAGCTTTACCAAGAAACTCATTTTCCATTTTTGTCATTTCAATCTTGAGTTTCCCGCGTTCCTCATCGGTAGTTGTAAGATTATCAATCAAATCAGTAATAGGTTTCACAATCCCACTTAAAAAATCTAACACGCCCATACAACCTCCTATAAGATTATTTCGACCTCGAAAATTTGGCGTGAAAAAGATGAATGAGCGAAACGTAAAATGGAAATTGTTGTCCGAATCCCGCATTCAAATATTTATTAATAAAAGCGGGAGAGTTCAATTTCCATAGTGAAGCGAATGAAATCTTTAGCCAAATTTTCGCAGTCTTGAACTTTTGCTTCTTTTCTTTCAAGAGAAAAGAAGAAGTGATTATTCTTTCAACGAACTATTATTTATAGCAGAGAGCTTCACATTGTAAATCTCCCGAATAATATTTTTCTCCACTTCGCCTAATTTATTGTGAAGATCTTCAAACCGGGATAAATAATTCTTCTCGATCGAAAATGATTTCTTTTTCGTTTCATCGACATCTTTCTCAATCCGTTTAATCCTGGACCAGAAAAGAAAATTAACGAGACTAACCAAACCTCCTACAATCCAAAGCATTGTATTTTCACTCATCGAACACCTCACAAAAAAATAGTCTCGTTATCCTGAGCCGAAGCTCTGAACGAAGTGAAGAGGCAGCGAAGGATCCGAAACTTGAAAGTCCTCCAATAATCCAGAGATAAATATTTTCACTCATTTTTATCCAACAACTGTTAGTTGCTCACCAACAACATTCTCATAAACAGTTTTGCCATAAACTTTCTTCGACAACAAAACTTCATTTCTGTTTTTATCACCATTCCAAGAAACATGAATCCATTTTCCGAACTCATAAATCAATTGATCGAACGGTAACTTCTGCAAAATGAGGTTGAACACGTCAACCAAATTCATTGACGGAACAATTAGATCAGCAGCTTTCCCTTCGAGATGTTGAGAATTGAATTTCCCACCTACAGCTGCATTAACATCAAACGAACGGAAACCCGAGTTAATAAAAATCGGGACAACAATAATTTCACTGAGCGGTTGAAGAACATTCACACAAAGCAATCTCAAATTCTCGATTTGCTTTTCATTCGGTTCATTTCGGTAACCATGTCTTTCTGCTTCTTGACTTATAGTAAATTCATCGAGACAAAAATTGTTGGAGAGTTTAATCGAAGTGTGCTTTGAGCTCTGCATTTGTTTTGCCTTTTTGTCTGTTGCTGATGACTAAAAGCTAATCGCTGAATGCAACTCATTCACTGTAATACTCCTTACATCGAAAGAAAGAATTTTATGTGACGTCCACCTTTCATGAGAATCTCAGCTCAACGTGCCCCGTGAAATATTTTAAGAAGGAGAGT
Source organism: Bacteroidota bacterium (assembly GCA_040758415.1). Lineage (GTDB taxonomy): Bacteria > Bacteroidota > Ignavibacteria > Ignavibacteriales > Melioribacteraceae > Fen-1258. The sequence continues at coordinate 1,688 of JBFLWC010000371.1, forward strand.
GCTATTGATATTTCACTGGTCAACATGTGACAGCCAGTATTACATAAGAAACATTATGCTAATGGCTTTGGGCAGTCCCAACAAAAACGTCTTTGAAGTTCTATCGTATCAGCATAATGTTGGCTTATGTAAACTCGGCACAAAAAAATACTAATCGCCTCATCATCGCTCATTCCGGCGGCTCGTTCCTCGACACGCCTCCGTTCCGCTCACATTTAGTAACTTTAGGTAAATCATAAAATGGGGAAGTGCTGTCAGAGTATAATCATTTAATCCTCGTTCACCTCCGCTCGCAGATTCCTGCACAGCTCCGGCTCACTAATATTTCTGAATTCGTGGAGTTTATCCCGATGCCAATCGGGATGTCGCCGATTCCGGCACACACGGAATTTACCCCGTTGAATGACGGGGCTCGCTCCACTAAAAAAATCCGCATAGATCAGTTTAACCTGCCCGTCCGGTAGGCGGGTCCGAATAATCTGCCCCTGCCCGCCATCTTGTTGGGCGGGTTCTATTCATTTCACGTGATTTTCATTCTTTTTTGAAAACAAGAGAAAATAAATCATAAGCATTGAGCGTTGACTGGCTTTCCTGTTACAAATAATTTTGAAACAATGATTTGTATTTTTTGATGAGCAAAAAATTATTCAATATTGCCCGTATCAGATCTGATTCCAAATTCCAGAAGTACAAAGAACTCGGATTAATCAATGAATTGGTCCTTCGTAATCTGCAAATCAAATCTGAGTATTTGGAATTGAGAAAGACTCACAACCAGATCGATGCAATCTTCATTCTCTCAGAAAAGTATAATTTATGTTACGATTCGGTTAACACAATTTTGTTTCGGAAGAGACAAATTAAGCCGATTTCTTTTCCCTCATGTAACCAGCCCCTAACAAGCCTGCAACAAGCCACTGCCAAGCCATAACAACTGTTCAAAACAGTTTTCCTTTATTTTCCTTTTCTCTTAACAAATCTGAGTATAAGTGTTGAGCAAAGTCGAGCACATGCACTGAGCTTGTCGAAGTGCACTTTCACAATATTACAGTGAACCCCGTCTTAGGAAATGATAAAGTTGTCTTCGTAATTCATAACAATTTTTGGAGGTAACACCATGGCTATCGTAAATGGAAATGTCATTGGTAATCTATCCGGAAAGCTTGGTAATCTTTCCGCGCGGACTGTTGACGGAAGAACTGTCCTTGCAGCTCGTCCTTCTAGTTTTAATGCAAGTCAAGAACCGGCTGTCCTGGAAGTTCGACAGAAATTTTCCGTCACCGCAAAATTTGCAAGTGCTGTTCTTGCTCTTGCTTCTCTCGTTTCAATCTGGAAGAAAGTAAGAAATGTTGCAAGCTCAGTTTTTAACGAAGTCTTTCAGAGTAACTTCGCTCATTCATCCACAGACAAACCAACCGGGAACAACATTATCGCTCCGGAAGGATTCCCTCTGCAGATCGCTGTTGCTGCTGTTGACGCGAACAAGATCACTGCAACCATCCCGATTCTTAATACTGCATCGGTATTTGGAGCGGATGAAGTTAATCTTTCTGCAAACGCTCTTGTCTGTTACCATGATCCAGCGAATGCAGAAGACGATCCGTACAAGATCATTTCTTTATCAAAAGAAGTTACTGCATACAATTTCGCACAGACATACGATTTAGAAATCGATCTTAACGCATCTCAAAAAATCACAGCTGCAAAGTATCAGCACAGCATTTTGTATGTGTGTGTCGTAACCAAAACCTCAGATGGAAAAGTCATTCAGAACTCTTCCACCTTCACCAAAATCAACTAACCAATTTCAGAAAGGGTTGCCGGAGGCGGACAACCCTTTCTCAATTCTAATACATTCCACAAACGGATCGGCTCAGTCACGGGTTTTGAATGTGTCATGCTTTTTGCAATAAAGGTGAGTAATTTTTCTTAACGCCGAAACAACAAATAAACGTTACACTGCTTATTGTTCGTTTCGCTCGATACCTCGTTTCACTCACAAAAAGCAAAACGTTCCACTATTTCTTGTTTCGGTTAAAAAAATTATCTCGCCTTTACCAAAAATCCCGCCACGACCAAAACCCGCGCCTTCGCTCCTCATACTCTATTCGGCAATAATTTTTCACCAAGTACGCTCAAAACTATTGCTCTCACAAAAACAATCCTATTCTGAACAACTCCGCAGCGCAAATTATTCGTCTGTCTCTTGCTCACATCCCGATTTAATCGGGAATGCGCCAATTTCCAAACTCATAAATTGCGCTTATAATCTTTCCGTATTGATTGCTTCGTTTCTCTCAGCTATTAAACGCATTGTTTTGCCCGCCGATAAACAAGCTTAGTGTTATTCATATCTGTGATATATAACAGGGCAAGGGTATATGAAACTTGTCTTGCCTTTACTTTTTTCATTCACTCCGTTCATTAAAAAGCAGGCAATACTACGCCCTTGCCTTGACTAATCATCTTTTCTTACACCATCATGGTAACAAGCCATTATTTCGCAAGAGATCATCTAAGCGGGCAAAATAGTTTTTTTTAACAGCCAAAAGGCGTGTCGTGGCATCGGTTATCGTTCACTATTCTAAAAGGCATAAGGGTTTTCTTGTTCGCCTTATTCAAACAAGGGAAAAATTCTTTGTAAATGTATTTACAGGCAAAGGCACTTTGCACTCGTTCAGTTATTCCTCACTCACTGCTGCTCAAAATTTCTTAAATAGCTTTATTAAATCAATCAACAAATTTTAAAGGAGTTGTAATTATGTTATCACAAGAACAGAAACAGCAAATGAAACAAGACAAAAAAGAAAAGATCATTCGTATTAGAAAAACTCTTTCTGAAATGTCGGAAGAACAACGCCAAGCTATTGCTGATAAGTTCGGTATAGTTACGGTAGAAGGGCATTTACTTACAGTACACAATCAATGCTTTCTTGTCGCTCAATCAGAAATCAATTTTACGGTAGTAGGCGGTTTTCAACAATGGAAAAGAGTCGGTAGAATTGTTCGCAGAGGCGAACATGGTTTCTTAATCCTGGTTCCATCAAAAACCAATCAAGAACAAAATTCAGAAATTATTTCTGATGATGAAGTTGTAAAATTCTTTTCTGCAACCGTATTTGATATTTCACAAACAGAAGTAATGGCAAAATCGGAAGTTGCATAGCTACCGGTTATTTCTCTTGTTTGACTATTTTACTATAAGGCACCTCTAAAAATTGTTTTTTTACATTTCTCTAATTTGTGATGCGTCTCTTTTAAAAACTTTGTCTGGTAATAGAGTTCTAGTAACTAAAAAAATATTTTTTTAGGAAGAAAATTTTCATAAC
>JBFLWC010000372.1:0-2422 GCA_040758415.1 Bacteroidota bacterium
GATTCCGATCTTCAACTTTGTAAAGAAGTTATTAACCTTGAAGATTTTAAAAAGAATAATAAGTGACTATTAAAAAAATAATTCCTCCCCTTTGGGGAGGCAAGGTGGGGCAGTGAAATCATACTCGCTATTTAAAAAAGATTGGCAATCGGAACTGCGCACGCGTTATGCAATCAACGCGCTTGCAATGTTCATTCTTGTTACAATCAGCGTAATTATCTTTTCGATCGGTAACGAAAAGATTTCAGAGTATTTAACTGGCGGACTTTTATGGGTTGTTATTTTCTTTTCGGCAATGTCCGGTCTTTCTCGTGCCTTTGTTTCAGAAGAAGAACGCGGAACAACTATGACGCTTCATCTGATTGCTTCGCCTTCAACAATCTTTTCGGGTAAACTTATTTTCAATCTGCTGCTGGTTTTTTTGATGAATTTTGTAATCACACTTCTTTTCTCCATTCTTTTCACATCGTTTATAATAAAAAATATTGCGCTTTTTGCAATTGCATTCCTTTTAGGAAATATCGGAATTGCAGTCTCTTCAACAATTATTGCCGCTATAATCTCCAAAGCAAGTTCAAAGGGAACGCTTTATCCGGTTCTTTCATTCCCGATTCTCCTTCCCCTCATTCTTACTCTTCTTGAACTTACAAAATTTTCGATGGATGGAAATTCAATTAGCAATTCTTCGGTTGAAATTCTTGTGCTGGTATGTTACGATGTAATTATGGCAACTGCATCGTATCTGCTTTTCGATTTTATCTGGAAAGAATAGTAACCCCGGCATCACGGCTCCAATTTATAATTCTTTAGACCGATCAACAGTTTTGAATTTTCTTCCCGAAAGATCGAGAAAAATATTCCTATGAGCATTTGAAAGATAGTTGTGATGTAAAAGTAAGCTGCACCGGTTTGTGCATCGGTTATTACGGCAAGAATTTTCATGATGGCAGATGTTTCATAAAATACAAGAACCACATGAAAGAAATTAATCATGGAACTAAGAGCTACATATCTAACCGCTTTAACTGCAAAAGCGAACAATATGACCGCTCTGATTGCGACCGTAAGTTGCAAAAAATAGTTCAGTTTTAGTAGAGTTAAAATTAAATATGAGCAGAAGAGAAAAAGAAAGAGAATAAAAATGTATCTCTTTCTATGATAGAAATAGTAAATTGAAAAGAGAGAGAATAAAGAAAAAAGTAGATAAAGTGCATTTTGCGGAAGCGGTCTTATACGCATAAAGCCATAGACTATCAGCATAAACGGATCGGCTACAGCAAAAATTAAAAAGTAAAAAAATAAGTTGGACTTATATTGTCTTACAGCCGGATAGATCCAGAAAAGGATTGATGAGTAAAATATTACATTTGCAAGCGTCATTGTGAATAGACCTAATCAAACATTTCTCAAATTAATTAACAACTTGCCATCTTCTTCTTTGAATATTGAGAAGAATATAGCAACTAAAAATTGAAACACCCCTGTAGCATAAAAATTAACAACACCTGTATTTGCATTTGTAAGTATATCAAGATCTTTCATAACTATTGATGTTTGATATACCAACAACACAACGTGAAAGATGTTTACCTTTCCATTTAAAACAATGAAGATAATTGTTCTGCGAACGAAGATAAATAATATTATAACATTTAAGAGAATGATAACTTGCCTGATAAATGTGATTGGAAGGAAGAGTGAAACCAACACAAATGCGAGAACTAAAAAAGTAATATACCGGACATGATTTTTTTTTAAGCTATACAAATAAAGAGAAAGCATGGTAAAAAATACAAGGATAAGTCGGATGTAGTAAAGTTTTACAGAAAAAAAATAATATAGGTAGAGTACTATAGGATCAGAGACAGCCAGTATCCAAAAGTAGTAGAAGAGACTTGTTTTGTATTGTCTGATCGCAGGAAAAAGCCATAAGACCATTGAAAACAAAATGATGAGATATCCAATGCTCAAAAGAAAATTTCCTTATTCTTCAAATAATTTATTGATCATTGAATACCGGACAGCATAAGAGATAAGTTCGGGCAGAGATTTAATTTCCAAACGCTGCATAATACGGGAACGATAGTAATCAATTGATTTTTTGCTGAAGTTTAGCTCGTCTGCTATCTCCTGGCTTGTCATTCCCTTGCTTATCTGTTCTAAAATTTTTCTGTCTCTATAGTTCAGACGTATATAATCTTGCCTGTCGTTACTGATGAGCTGTTTATATTTTTTTTCAAGCTCAATCATTTTTTCTTCGGTTAAACTTTTTCCGAAATAGAGCATTCCTTCGTTAACTGTTTTTATAGCGTAAATTAATTCACCCTTCATGGTGTTCTTGCTTAGTAAACCCTTTGCGCCGGATTTTATTGAGTAAAAAATATATTCGTTACTGTCGTACATAGAGAGCATAAGTGCTTTT
>JBFLWC010000373.1:0-5303 GCA_040758415.1 Bacteroidota bacterium
CGCAGGTCGGAGTCAATACTCCGATCAAGCATTTTTCTCTCCCCCTTTGGGGGAGATGTAGGGGGCTTTATTGTTTCGTCCGCAATCCCCTCTGTCATCCGTCTCCGTCAGTTGACGGATGATGGAGACGGATCTCAGATCGCCGCCCCGCCGTCAGCGGTGCGGTTGTTCATTTTTGCGATGTAATTTTATAAATTGAATTGTGATTGATAAAAATTATGAACGAAGAAAAACCAACAGGAATAATTGAGCCGGAAATTGACGAGGAAATTACAGTCGGTCTTCCTTACAAAGTAATTTTGTATAATGATGACTGGCACACGTTCGATGATGTTATTGCGCAAATCATCAAAGCTGTAAAATGCAGTTACGAAGAGGCGCGCGGTTATGCTTTCGAAGCACACGTAAAAGGGAAAGCCGAGGTATTTCAAGGCGATTTGAACAGCTGCTTAAAAGTGAGTGCTGTCCTGGAAGAAATTGCACTGCACACTCAAATAGTTTCATAAGAAGTACGAAGTTCGAAGTACGAAATACGAAGCACAATCCGTCAGCTGACGGATTGAATTTTGATCTGCAAAGACGGATTTCATGACTGCCCCGTACAGCGTGGGTCTAGCTTCTCGCATTTCACGTCTAGCGGTAGGCATGTTTCACTTGTTTCAACCAGATTTTATTTATATTTGATCAGCGATTGTTCACATAATTATTGAGTTAAAAAATGCAAATAGGTCTTGTTGGACTACAATTTTCAGGAAAGACTACTTTATTTAATACACTTTCGAAAAACAGTTCTCAAGTTGCCTCTGCAAAAGAAGAAGCATCAATTGAAGTAGTGAAAGTGCCGGACGAACGTTTGAACGAACTCACCAAAATTTTCAATCCAAAAAAACAAGTAAATGCAACAATCGAAGTATTTGATATTCCCGGACTCAAAATGTCTGACGATAACAAAGTGAAAATTACCTCAACATTTCTAAACAGTGTACGGAATAACGATGCGCTCTTTTATGTTATACGCGGATTTAATGACGATTCTGTTTCCCATCCGATGGGAAATATAGATCCTCTGCGAGATGTAGAATTTCTTGAAATGGAATTTCTTCTTTCAGACATGGCGTTTTTAGAAACACGGCACGAGAAATTGAAAAGGGATGTTCTGAAAACAAAAGATGAAAAGATGAAACGCGAGCTGCCGGTTATTGAAAAATGCCTTGCGCATTGCGAAAAAGAATTGCCTCTTAGAACAATTCATCTTGATGAAAATGAACTTAGACTTTTATCAGGTTATCAGCTTTTAACAATCAAGCAGCTCGGAATTGCCGTAAATTATGACGAGAACTCAACTGCATCGGTAGACACTGAAATCGAAAAACTCAAAACTAAACTTGAAAAATACCACACAATAATTATCCCATTCTTTGCAAAAATTGAATTAGAACTTTCCGAGATGAACCCGGAAGATCAGACAGCATTCATGCATGATTATGGAATTAAAGAATCGGCACTGAGCAAAATTTTAAGAACATCTTATGAGATGCTCGGTCTGCAATCTTTTTTTACTGTTGGTGAAGACGAATGCCGTGCTTGGACGATAAAGAAAAATTATACTGCGCAGCAAGCTGCTGGTGTAATTCACACAGATTTTTTCAACCGCTTCATCCGCGCTGAAGTTGTTCATTACGAAGATTTTTTGAAATATGGTTCATTTAACAAATGTAAAGAAGCCGGCGCATGGCGGCTTGAAGGGAAAGAATACATTGTTAAAGACGGCGACATTCTTAACATTCGACATAATTAATAAAGCTAATGAACGCGAATAAAATTGATAATTGATAATTGCGAATTGCAAATTGCGAATTGCAAACCTGTCTGCCGACAGGCAAGATTGAGAATTGCGAATTGCAAATTGAGAATTGCGAATTGCAAATTGAGAATTACAATTTCAAGATAATTCGCAATTATCAATTATCAATTCTCAATTATTTTTTGTAGGAGGACAAATGGCAACATCGGCAATAGAAGGATTAACCCCGGCAACTCTGTGGAAAAGATTTTATGAGATAAGTCAAATACCCCGTCCATCAAAAAGCGAAGAAAGAATTCGTCTCTATCTTCGAAACTTTGCAGGACAAAATAATTTTTTAATGAAGGAAGATGACTCCGGCAATATAGTAATTCAAGTTCCTCCAAAACCCGGCTTTGAAAAATCGCCTGTTGTTGTTCTGCAAAGCCACGTTGATATGGTTTGCGAAAAGAATAAAGAAACAGTTCACGATTTTACAAAAGACCCTATAAAACTTATGCGCGATGGCCAATGGATTAAAGCAAACGGAACAACACTTGGCGCCGATAACGGAATAGGTGTTGCAGCTGCGCTTGCTATTTCACAAGACGATTCGTTCAATCATGGCCCGCTCGAATTACTTTTTACTGTTGATGAAGAAACCGGCTTAACAGGCGCAAATAATTTACGCAAGGATTTCATTAAAGGAAAAGTTTTATTGAATTTGGACACAGAAGAAGACGGCGCTTTTTACATTGGTTGTGCAGGAGGAATGGATACCGCCGGAACTTATAAAGCCGACAGAGAAGAAATTACACAAGGTTATCATCCATTCTCAATTTTTATTTCCGGTTTATTAGGTGGTCACTCTGGAATCAATATTGCAGACGGAAGAGCAAATGCAATTAAACTTCTCGGGATGCTTTTAGACCGGCTTTCAGAATTTGATTATCAATTAGCATACATTCAGGGCGGCTCTAAGCGAAATGCAATTCCGCGCGAAGCTGAGGCAATAATTTTTATGAATCCCGATTCAGATTCAAAAGTGCGCGAAATTATTAACGAGTTTTTACTCGAAACGGTTATAGAATTTAAAAATTCTGAAAAGAATATTAAAGTTTCTTTCGAGAAAAAGGAATTTGCCTCTACAAATTTTAATTGCGTTTATAAAAAAGAGTTTAAGGAAAAAATTATCAATGCAATTCTTTCGATGCCGCACGGCGTCGTTTCGATGAGCCAGGAGATAGCCGAACTTGTAGAAACATCTACAAACCTTGCAACTGTTTTTTCAGAAGGAGATGAACTCATCATTGGAACAAGCCAGCGCAGTTCAATAGAAAGTTCAAAGAGAAACGTAGCACGCGCTGTTCGTGCAGTTTTTGAATTGAGCGGTGCTAAAGTAAAAGTGAGCGATGGTTATCCCGGATGGCAGCCGAAAATGGATTCTCAAATTCTCAAACTCTCAAAAAATGTTTTTATGAATTTGTTTTCACGCGAGCCGCTTGTTAAGGCAGTACATGCCGGCTTGGAATGCGGGATTCTCTCCGATAAATTTCCGGGTCTCGATATGATTTCGTTTGGTCCTACAATTGAAGGTGCGCATTCCCCGGACGAAAAAGTAAAAATTGCTGACGTTGATAAATTTTACAGATTGCTTAAAAGCATCTTAACAGAAATTGCAAAACAAGAATAACAATATTGTAGTCTCTAAAACATCTTTTCAATTTTGAATCCAGGATTTACAGTTCGAATTAACCATAACATAATATAGATCGAACATGAAAAAAGAAATTAAACTCTATGAAGTCCCCCGAATCGAAACGATTCAGGATATGGTAGTAAAATCGGCAAAAAATTTCGGACCAAAGCTTGCACTCGAAGATTTGAACGACACCCCAATCAACAAAGTAACTTACAACGAACTGCTTGATAACATTTTGAGATTTGGAATTGCGCTGAAGGAGCTTGGAATTAAAGAGGGAACACATATTGCAATCATTGGAGAGAATCGCGTCCAGTGGTCAATAGGGTTTTTGACAGCAATGTGTTTTAATTATGTAATTGTGCCAATAGACAAAAACCTTACTACGAACGAAATTATGAATATCATTCACGAGTCTGATTCAGAGGCAATAATTTTTTCCGGAAGTTATTCGGGCGTGATGGCAGAAGGAAGAAATTTTTTGAAGAAGCTCAAACATTTTATATGTATGGATGAAACAGGCGAAGAAAAAGTTTTTCTTAACATGGTAGAGTTGATTCGGAATGCTAAGCCGGCTAATTTAAAAATCCTGCCGCGAATTAATGCAGATGATCTTTCAGAAATAATTTTTACTTCCGGTTCACTCGGACGTGCAAAAGGTGTTATGCTCTCACAAAAAAATCTTGTTTCAAATTTAATGGCAATGGTGAGTATGCTTTTAATTAATGATAGCGATCGTTTTCTTTCCGTTTTGCCTATCCACCATACTTACGAGTGTACCTGTGGGATGCTCTGCCCGCTTTATTGCGGTGCATCGGTTCATTATGCACGTTCTCTTAAAACTATTGTTGATGATCTTCAAAAAGTAAAAGCAACAATTCTACTTGCCGTTCCTTTGCTTTACGATAAAATGTTCAAACGCGTGATGAAGGGTATAAAGGATGATAAAGTAAAAGCGGTTATTGTTCCGCCGCTTGTTACTCTTACAAATTTTTTTACAATGGTTGGATTGAATAATATTAAGAAAAAAATTTTTCACGAGCTGCACCAAAAATTTGGCGGTGTAATTAGATTGTTTATTGCCGGCGGCGCTGCACCGGATCCGCTTGTTGCAAAAGGTTTGCGCGAGTTCGGATTCAATTTTGTTCAGGGTTATGGACTTACTGAAACATCGCCCATCTTAACGCTTAACCAAATAAATAATTTTAAGGACGATGCAGCCGGGCTGCCATTGCCAAATGTGCAAATTAAAATAAGTAACCCGGATGAAAACGGCAGCGGTGAAATATGGGCTAAAGCACCGAGTGTAATGCTTGGTTATTACAAAAATGAAAAAGCAACAAAAGATGTATTTAACGATGGATGGTTCAAAACGGGCGATATTGGTTTTATTGATGACGACGGATTTTTACACATTAACGGCAGAATGAAAAATGTTATTATCTCTAAGAGTGGAAAAAATGTTTTTCCCGAAGAGATAGAAGATATTTTAAATCGCAGTCCATTCGTTCTTGAGTCTCTTGTCTCCGGCGAACAAGACCCAAAGCAAGGAGAAATTATTTCTGCTCAAATTGTTGTTGATGCCGAAGCATTCATTGAATTGGCAGAGACGAATCATATTCAGATTAATGATGGGCTGTTGCACAAAACAATTTCAGGAGAAGTTGAAAAGGCGAACAAGCAGCTTGCACCTCACAAGCAGATAAAAAAATTTAATATCCGTGAAAAAGAGTTCGAGAAAACAACCACTCAAAAAATTAAGAGGTATGCAGAGAGCTCTGAATCGTAATGAAATTTTGATCACGGTTTTTAATTTGG
>JBFLWC010000374.1:0-2900 GCA_040758415.1 Bacteroidota bacterium
TGTTCATATAACCTTTCCTATAGAATTATAGTATTAATAAGAGCATGAGCAAGAGAAAATTTCAAAAACTAAAAGCTAATAGCTAATTGCTTAATTTACATTGAAACTCAGACACAATTTCTATTAACTTGCTGTTGTAAATAATTATTCAAACAGAATCGAGGCAAAAATGTTCGACCCAAATTACAAATTCACTTGTGTAAACCGCTTTCTAAAATACGTAAAATATGATACTCAATCGAACGAAGAGTCAACAACATTTCCAAGCGACCCAAAACAATTAGAACTTTCCAAAGCATTGGTTGAAGAATTAAAACAGATTGGTTTGAAAGACGCTGCGATGGATGAATACGGTTATGTTATGGCTACGCTTCCGTCTAACACAACTAAAAATGTTCCTACAATAGGATTTATTGCACACGTAGATACAAGTCCTGCTGTAACCGGCGCAAATGTTAACCCGGTGATTCATAAAAATTATCAGGGCGGAGATATTATTCTTCCAAAAGACCCGACAAAAATAATTGATGCTGCGGGCAATCCTGAACTTGAAAAAATGATCGGGTTAGATATCATCACAACAGACGGCACAACATTACTTGGTGCAGATGATAAAGCCGGTATTGCAGAAATTATGGATGCTATGAATTACTTAGTTCAACATCGGGAAGTTAAACATGGAATTATACGCGTTTGTTTTACGCCCGATGAAGAAGTTGGGCGCGGTACAGAAAAGTTTGATGTAAAAAAGTTTGGCGCTAAATACGCTTACACAATTGACGGCTCGACACGAGGTGAAGTTGAAACGGAAACATTCAGTGCAGATTCTGTTGTGATAAAGTTTAACGGGAAAAATGTTCATCCCGGTTATGCAAAAGACAAGATGATAAACGCAGTTAAGATTGCTGCACGTTTTTTAGAAATGCTTCCGAAAAATTCTCTTTCTCCGGAAACTACAGATAAACGCGAAGGTTATGTTCACCCAACTCAAATCAACGGAAATGAAACTCAGACAGTTGTAAAATTTATTATTCGAGATTTTGACGCTGATAAGCTGAAAGAGTATGAAGCATTTTTAAAAGACCTTTGCGAAAAAACTGTTGGGCAATTTCCCGGCTCTACAATGGAGTTTAGTGTGAACGAGCAATACAGAAATATGAAATATGTTCTCGATCAACATCCGCAAGTTGAAGCGTATGCTGCTGAAGCGTTGAACCGGCTTGGAATAAAACCAATTAATTCAGCGATTCGCGGGGGGACTGACGGTTCTCGCTTAAGCTATATGGGATTACCAACGCCGAATTTATTTGCCGGCGGGCATAATTTTCATGCGTTTACAGAATACATTGCAGTTCAAGATATGGAAGCTGCAGTAAAGATGATTGTTACGCTTGCTAATATTTGGGAGGAAAAATCGTAAAAGGAAAGATTAAAAGAAGAAAAGAATCGGCAGATTAGTGATTCAGAAAATAATGACAATTGACAAATGACAATGTCCAATAGATTAAAACAATCAACAAACATCGCACTTGCAATAAACATTTTTCTTTTTGTAATCAAAGCAGTAATTGGTGTTCTCTCCAATTCGATTGCGGTGATTTCTGAAGCACTGAATTCCTTTACAGATATTTTTTCTTCAGTTGCAATCAAATACGCTGTAAAAGTTTCAGACAAAAAACCGGATGCAACACATCAATTCGGGCATAATGCCGCACAGCCGATTGCAGCATTTATAGTTTCGGTCTTTGCGTTTGTTGTAGGCATTAACATAGTTGAAGAATCCGTAAAGCGTATCCTTGAGCCGAAAGTTGTGCACACAACCCCGGCAGTTTATGTTGTTTTGATAATCACAATTGTAATAAAGATTATTCTCAATAAATATCAGAAGCATATCGGAAAACTTTTTAATAGTCCCGCAATAAAAGCTGCCGCAGTTGATAGCTTGAACGATGTGCTTACATCATCAATTGCGTTATTAGGAGTTATAGGCACCGGCTTAGGAATTGGATTTGTTGACAGCATTGCAGGAATTTTGGTTGCGATGTTTATCTTTAAAACCGGTTACGAAGTTGGAAAGGAAAATATCCATTATTTGATGGGGCATTCCGCATCTGCCGAGTTTGACAATTACATAAAAGAAATTACTAAAAGCATCAATGGTGTAAAAGGAATAAATGATCTCCGCTCTCATTACGTAGGCGATAAATTTCACATAGAAATTCATATCGAAGTTGATAAAAACTCTCCCACTTCAATTTCTCACGATATTGGCGACGAAGTTAAATTCACATTAGAAAAAATTGAAGAGGTGCAAAAGGTATTTGTGCATGTTGATCCGGTTTGATGCTCGGTACTTGATACTGGATGCTTGATGCTGGATGCTCGGTGCTTGATACTCAACAGAGGATGTTTGAAACTAAACCGTTATCTTGGTGTAAAAGAAACAAAAATAATCCAAAATTGGAAAGCAAATGAAGAAGTTATTCACAATTGTTTTTTTACTTGTGCTGATTGTAACAAGCAAGGCGCAAAATATAAATGAAGTTCTATCAAAAGATCATTCGATAGATACAAATAAAGTTATCGTTCCGGATGAAATCCACAAGCGGGTTAGTCAGGTTATCGCACAGTTCCTTCCAATCTATCATTACAAAAAGCAAGGGCTAAATGATTCCCTCTCGGTTGTAATCTTTGATGGTTATCTTGAAATGCTCGATAACAACAAACTTTATTTCTTGAAATCCGATGTAGAAAGATTTGAGAAATACAAAACTCAGCTTGATGAATTTTTGCGGGGAGGGGACCTCAAAATTGCCTATGAAATTTTTAATTTGTTTAAGAAACGGCTTGGGGAACGAATTAAATTTGTTGACGAATTACTTAAACAAAAATTTGATTTT
>JBFLWC010000375.1:0-2961 GCA_040758415.1 Bacteroidota bacterium
CGGATTTTTTCAGATATCATCGGCAAAATTTTTTGGAGTGTAAATGGTCCGCCGGTTGAAATTCCAATTGCAACCGCCTTATAACCGAGGCGTGGAATTTCGTGTATAACGCCGGTATATCTTTTGGGAGGCGCAGCAGGAGTTACTGTATCTCTAATTCTTTTTAAACGATCCTTAAGAGATTTCTGACGAACAATTTCTTTTACTTTAGCAATCAGATCTTCTTTTATCTTAGAGATGTTAACGCTTACGTAAGAAAGCTCTTTGGGAATAAAATCTACTGCGCCAAGTTCCAACGCTTTAATTGTTGCCTGGGCACCTTCGGTTGTCAAAGAGCTTACCATAATCACGGAGGTCGGGCGCTCGTTCATAATCTTTTTGAGCGCTGTCAATCCGTCCATTACAGGCATTTCGACATCAAGAGTAACAATATCGGGATTTAATTTTTTTGCTAATTCAAATCCTTCCTGTCCATTCCGTGCAGTTCCTGCTACTACGATGTCCGGGTCGCTCTCGAGCATAATGGATAACGACTTACGCATAAAGGCGGAATCGTCAACAATCAGAACAGAAATTTTTTCTTTCAAGAAACACTTTCCAGCTTATTGAATAATTCATTTACATCTATAATCATTACAACAGTTCCGTCTCCCATAATAGTTGAACCGGCAACGCCATCTATTTTACCGAGATATGCGCCGAGAGATTTTATTACAACTTCCTGCTGCCCTATTAATTCATCCACTTTAATGCCGTATCGTTTTTCTGCTATTCCAACTTCAACAACATATTGCCAATCGTCATTTTCTTTTTTCTTTCCATTTTTTCTGCCGGCAATAAGTTCGTCTAACGAAACGAGAGGCAATAAAGAATCGCGCAGGGTAATTACTTCTCTTCCTTTTACCGAATGAATTTGTTCTCTATTGACGCGCAATACTTCAATAACAGACCCGAGCGGAATTACTAACTGCTCGCCGTAAACTTTTACAATCATACCCGGAATAATTGCAAGAGTGAGAGGAAGTTTGATAATTATTTTTGTTCCTTTTCCTGTTTCAGATTCAATATTAATTATGCCGCGCAGCTTGGCTACATTAGTTTTAACAACATCCATTCCCACTCCGCGTCCGGAAACATTGGTTACAACTTCTGCTGTGGAAAAGCCCGGAAGAAAAATTAAATTCAGCATCTCCTGTTTCGATAAATCTTTTGCCTTCTCTTTCGATATCAATCCTTTCGAAATTGCTTTTTCTCGAATCACATTCGGATCAATTCCTTTTCCATCATCTTCAATTATAATGATAATGTTGTTGCCAACATGTTCGGCAGAAAGTATAACAGTTCCCTTTGGGCTCTTTCCGTTTTTTACCCTTTGTTCAGGTTTTTCAATTCCGTGATCAACAGAATTTCTGATTAGATGCACAAGCGGGTCGTTTATTTCTTCAATTAGATTTTTATCAACTTCTGTTTCTTCTCCTTTAATGACCAACTCAACCTCTTTATTCAAGTCCTTGCTTATATCGCGTACAAGCCGTGGATAGCGGTTAAATATTTTTCCGATCTTAATCATCCGCAATTTCATTACCACAAGTTGAAGCTCGGTTGTCATCAGGTCAATATGTTTAGTAACCTCTCCGAAATCTTTGGAATATTTTGTCCCTTCAAACTCCAGGGCGAAATGTGAATTAACTTGTGAAAGCCGGTTTCTTCCAAGCACAAGTTCGGAAACAATATCGAGCAGATCATCAAGCCGGTCAACATCTACACGTATTGTATTATCTTTAACCTGCTGCACCGGTGCAGCACTTTTTTTTGATAAATCTTGTTTGGGTTCTTCGGATTGTGATTTTATCTGTAACGCTTCTTCGTCTTTTATCTCATCGGGTTTCGGCTCTTCACCGGTTACTTTCTCTTTTATCTCGTTTTGGATGGAAGAAGATTCATTTGTGTTTTTTTTAGTTGATTTTTTTTTACTCTTTTTTTGCGGCACAACATTTCCGGATTCTATATTAAGAAGAAGATTTTCTAAAACCATTGAGACTTCTTCGATATCAAAATCTTCATTATGATCTATCTCTACCTTCTGCAGGAGTATTTTAATTGCGTCGTAAGCAAGTATTATTCCATCCATCAAGCCCGGGTTTAATTTGATTTCGCCTTTTCTCAGTTTGTTTAAGATGTCTTCGCACTTGTGAGTTACAAGCGGAAGTTTTTCCAGCCCGAGAAATCCGGATGTGCCTTTAATTGTGTGAAAAGACCTGAAAATTTGATTCAACAAATCTGCGTCGTCCGGTTTCTTTTCAAGTTCGAGCAGATCGAAATCAAGTTTTTCTAAAATCTCTTTTGTTTCAATTAAGAAGCTCTCAACGATCTCCTTCATATCGGGATCAACGAGCGTAGGGTTTACAATGTTTTCACTCATTACTTTGCAAAAAGTTTGTCAATCTCTTCTTGAGATGTTTTAGTTACGGTTTCATTTATTAACGAATCGGCTAATTCTTGAGAGCCGTTATTTTTTTCATAACGAGCATCCGGATTGAAAGATGCATTTTTTGGCACGTGATAATCGGTCTCATGAATTTCTTTATTGTTCAAATCCATAATAAGAGAAGAAAGTTTCTCTTGGATTGACTCGATGAGATGATTAACCGACGACAACTGTTGTGCTGTAATATCCTGCACCTGCAAAGAAAGTGTAATGTTCATCATTCCTTCTTGAATTTTTTCAGTCATTCTTAGGAGTGATTCAACATCTTCATCTCCGCTCAAACGTGTCTTGAGCGATTCTAACTTTGGTTTCATTGTTTGAATATCTGCCGACATTCCATCAACAATATCTAGAATTTCAGTTGTTGCAACTTCCGTAGCATTTGTTACGCTGTTTATCTGCAGTGCGGCTTTCGGAATTTTATTTGTACTGTCTTTTATGGAACGATTAACATTTTCCAAAAGTGGAACAGT
>JBFLWC010000376.1:0-3300 GCA_040758415.1 Bacteroidota bacterium
AGAAATTGCTCTTCAATTTGATAAGCCGGTTGATATTGCTAAAATTAGAAATGAAATTAATAAGCTCGGTTTAGGAAATGTGGAAATAAAAACTTTCGGCGGGTCCACCGGAATTCTTTTAAGAACAGAACTTCAAGAACTTCCAAAGACTGTTTTACCGAAAGTCAAAACAAGAATTGAATCTGTAATTGCGAATGTTTATCCAGGCATTGAGAAGAAAATTCTTGATTCATCTACTACAACAATTACTTATTCGTTTCCAGACCCCCAGACGGCAGCAGTGTTAAATAATAAATTGTTTGAAGCGGGTTTTCAAACTGCAAAAGCATCAGAAGAAGCAGATAATACCGCTATCTCTATCCGTCTAGGAATTGCTGATTTGATCAAAGAAAGTCTCTCCGAAAAATATAAAGACAATCCATTTACAGTTCAGAAAGAAGATAGAGTTGGACCGAAAGTTGGCAAAGAATTGAAACGGGACGCAGTATTAGCTGTTGTTCTTTCTTTAATTGTAATTCTTATTTACCTCGGATTCAGATTCAAATTCACATTTGCTTTCGGCGCTGTTCTTGCACTCTTTCACGACGTGCTAATTACACTTGGTACTTTTGTGGTTTTATATGGAGTTATACCGGGGTTCAATTTGGAAATATCCGTCAGTGTAGTTGCGGCGTTTCTAACTTTAATAGGTTATTCAATCAACGATACTGTTATAGTCTTCGATCGTGTGCGCGAACAGTTGAAGATTCACAAAACAGTTTCGTTAGAAGAAAATATGAATCATGCTATAAACAAAACGATGAGTAGAACTATCATTACTGTTGTTACTACATTACTTAGTATTATTGTTTTGTTAATATTTGGCGGCGAAGTTTTAAGAGGATTTGCTTTTGCTCTCTTCATCGGCATGATAACTGGAACTTATTCTTCGGTATTTATTGCAAGTGCTTTTGTTCTAGAATATTCTAACAGAAAGGGAAGCAAAGTTACGTTCTAAAGTAGAAATCAGAAATAAGGAGAAAGAGAAGCTTCATTTTGATAATCTTATTTTTTCTGAATATGAATTTAGAATCTTGCTTACCTCTTCTATTGAATTGATGAGCTTTTTGTCATAAAATCAAATCTTGGAAACTCTTCGCTTTACGTTCCATTATTATTTCTCCTGATTTCTTATTTCTTCTATTATTAAGCGCAGCTATTTCACTTTAATTACAAGACAGGTAATATCATCGGATTGCTCTGCACCGTGTGTAAAATCGTCAACACTTTTTTGTATGTTTGATAAAATTGTTTGAGCATCAGCGGTATAAAATTTTAACGATAATTCCTCAAGTCGTTCATCAGAATACTCTTCCCATTTAGCATTCATAGCTTCGGAAATTCCATCTGTAAAAAGAACAATAGCATCGCCGGTTTCAAGCCGGATTGTTTCTGAAATGTATGGAATAATTGTTTTCATCACGCCGAGGATCATTCCCCCTTTTTTCAATTTTGCGATTTGTGAATTTCTGATATGAAGCGGCGGGTTGTGCCCTGCATTCACATAAGTTAATTCCCTTTTGCTATTATCTATTATTCCCCAAAAGAATGTGATGAAACTTCCCATCGTAGTGTTTTCTGCAACAAGGTCGTTAAGAAGATTTGTTGCTTCGGGTAAAGGGAGTTTCATTTTGCAAATTGATTTTAAGAACGCCTGAATGTTTGCCATCAAGAGTGCGGCGGGAACACCTTTGCCGGAAACATCTGCAATTGCAAAAAGAACTTTATCGTCGTCCAGTTTTATTATATCATAATAATCTCCGCCAACCATACGTGCCGATTTGTTGAACGCAGCAATTTCAAAATTAGAAAGCGTAGGGATTGATTTTGGCAAAAGATTATTTTGTATACTGCGCGCTGTCTCGAGGTCTTTTTCGAGTCGTTGCTTTTCCAAAGTTTCTTTGAACAAGCGGGCGTTTTCTATCGAAATGATTGCTAAACTTCCAACTGAAGAAACAAATTCAATATCGGATTTACTATAATGAAGCTCGTTCTTCCTTTTGCCGAGCAGAATTAATCCTTTCGTTTCCCCTTTTATTTGCATCGGAACAATTAAATCCACGCCAGACTCTGCAAAGGGTTTAAGGTGATCAATAAATTCATTCCGGGTGAGTGGTTTTGTAAATTGATTGGCGCCACAATTTTTTAGAGCCGACCTCAGATGTGTTTCATCAAAACGATTCTCGAGAAAATTTAGAATAGTTCCGTCAAATGAAACTACGGCATATTTTGAAACCAACATCTGTCCTATTAACGAATAAACAAGCATCTTACTCACCATTTCCGTTTGCAGGATGCTGCTGAACTCTTTGCTAAGATCGAAAAGCGAACTGAGTTGATTTACCTTTGCATCGAGATCGCGGTTAACCCTTTTAAGTTTATCAACAACAATCGAGTTCTCTATTGCAGTTGAACCAACATTGAGAATTGTTCTTAGAAAATTTATCTCTTCCTGTTCGTACGGTTTGTTAGTTAAACGCTGTCCCAGAATAATGATACCTTTAAGACCTTCAAAAAATTTTATTTCATGTAAAACCGGAAAGTTATTCTGATCTGCAAAATCTTTTATCGTCCGTTTTTTTTCATAATCATTCAAAGAGGCATTTGGAAATTTTTCTAAGACGTGATTCGAAATTCCTTTCGATGCTTTTATTTCAAAAATGTTTTCATCATTTAAAAGTGCTATTAAACCTTTGGTTGTATGAAATTTTCCGAAACAAGTTAGTAAAATGTTGTTGAGTGTGAAATTTAGATCAAGAGTTGAATTGATAAGGTTGCTGAAATCTACAAGAGCAGAAAAATTTCTCAGAGCTGCATTGTTATCCAGAGTTTGCATGCTTAGCGTGAAAGATATTTTATTAGCACTACCCGGTTTTTATTTCCATTAAGAGAATAATAATTAACTTCATCCATCATTTTTTTCATCAGATACATTCCAAGACCTCCTACGCGTTTTTGTTTGTAATATTGGCGAAGGTCCGGTTCGGGCACACTGTTAGGGTCAAAATGTGCGCCTTCGTCTGTTATCGAAACAATTAATTTAGTGTTCTCAAATTTTATCGAGATATGTATGTTTCCATCGGGAGAGTGTTTATATGCGTGTTTAATAATGTTAGTGCATGCTTCATCAACAGCAAGCATTATTTTGCCAGCTATCTCTTCAGAGAAGCCGCTTTCAGATGCCGCATCTTTGGTGAACTCTCGAATCAAAGCAAGGTTATCGGTAGAACTTTTTACGAGAAGCTCTTTCTCAAATATTTT
>JBFLWC010000377.1:0-3964 GCA_040758415.1 Bacteroidota bacterium
GGATTGACATACTGATTAGTAGTCTTACGCAGGGGCTATTTTATTCTTGCTCTTGCTCTTATTCTTGCTCTATAAATTAAAGAGCAAGAGCAAGAGCAAAAGCAAGAATAAGAGCAAGATTTTTTTGAATAACATAACTGATTTTTTAAAGAACACAAAGAGGAGAAAATGTGAAGAAGTTGGTTGAATTCTTTTTTCTATTTGCAATTTCAACTATAGTTATAGCACAAGAAAATTATCCTTACAAAAATTCTAAACTCGCAATAGAAGAGCGCGTGGAAGATTTATTGAACCGAATAACGCTCGAAGAAAAAATTGATTTGCTCGGTGGAACGGGATTTGCAACAAAACCAAATTCACGACTCGGAATTCCCGAACTGAGAATGAGTGATGGGCCGGTCGGCGTTCGATGGAATGAATCAACGGCTTTCCCGGCTGGAATTGCAATGGCTGCAACATGGAATCCGGAAAAAATTTATGAAGTAGGAAGAGCGATCGGGCGAGAAGTTAAAGGAAAGAACAGGCATGTTATTCTCGGTCCTTGTGTAAACATTGCTCGCATACCTCAGGGCGGAAGAAATTTTGAAAGCTTTGGAGAGGATCCGTTTCTAACATCGCGCATAACAGTTGATTACATAAAAGGGGTTCAAAAAGAGAATGTTGCTGCAACTGTAAAACATTTCGCAGCTAATAATCAGGAGTATCAGCGCAATTTTGTAAACACAGTTGTTAGTGAACGTGCGCTGAACGAAATTTATTTTCCACATTTCAAAGCCGCAGTTAAAGAAGCCGATGTTTTTTCTGTTATGTCTGCTTACAACAAAGTGAATGGATATTTCAGCAGCGAGAACGATTATTTGCTGATTGACAAATTGAAAAAAGAATGGGGCTTCAATGGTTTTGTTATGTCCGATTGGGGTGCGGTTCACTCGTCTGTTCCAACTGCAAAAAGCGGACTTGATCTTGAAATGCCTTATGGACTATTCTTGAATCAAAAAACTCTTCTTGAAGAAGTACAGAATGAAAATATTCCGCAGGCAACAATAGATGATAAAGTGAGAAGAATTTTGCGCGTAATTTTTAAGCTTGGCTTGTTTGATAAAGAAACAAAAGAAGATCCATCGCTTATCAACTCGGCAGAAAATAGAAGAATAGCTTATGAAACTTCACTCGAATCAATAGTTCTTCTAAAGAACGATCAAAATATTCTTCCTCTTCAAACAGAAAAAATAAAATCACTTGCAGTTATAGGTCCAAACGCAGCAACAGCGCGCACGGGCGGCGGAGGAAGTTCTATGGTAACGCCGGTAAATCCAACAAGCGCATTGCAAGGATTAAAAAATAAACTTGATGAAAGAATAAAAATTAATTATGCGCCCGGCGTTAAACTCGATGGCGATGCTCACCCGATTGATTGGAAATATTTATTTGCAGATGAAACTCTGAAAGAGAGCGGACTTAAAGGAGAATATTTCGATAACAAAGAATTGAAAGGTGTTCCAAGATTTGCACGGGTTGATAAGCAGATAAATTTTTGGTGGGGCGGTGCTTCTCCTTCTAAAGAAATTAATGATGATAATTATTCTGTTAGATGGACCGGAGCTATTAAAGCACCTGCGACTGGAGATTTTATACTAACGGTTTCGAGCGATGATGGAACGCGGTTATACGTGAACGATGAATTAGTGATTAACGATTGGAACGATCATTCGTTGACTGCGGCATCAACAAGAATAAGAATGGATGAGGAAAAAATTTACAGAATAAAACTTGAGTATTATGAAAACGGCGGCGACGCGATTGTAATGCTTGGCTGGAAATTACCTGGCGAAGACTTGATAAAAGAAGCCGTTGATGCTGCAAGAAGCTCGGATGCTGCGCTTTTATTTGTAGGGACTTCACAGAATTTTGAAATGGAAGGGCGCGACCGCGAAAATTTATCTTTGCCGAATGATCAGGATGAATTGATTGAAAAAGTAGCCGAAGCAAATCCGAACACAGTTGTTATTCTTCAAAATGGTTCGCCTGTGTTAATGGATAGTTGGATAGATAAAGTGAAAGGGATTATTGAAGCGTGGTTCCCGGGTGTTGAAGGCGGAAACGCAATTGCTGATCTGTTGGTTGGAAATTACAATCCCTCCGGAAAGTTACCGGTTACGTTTCCAAAGCGCTGGGAAGATTGTTCTGCATTCAAAACCTACAAAGCTGAAGAAGGCACAACAAAATATGACGATGGAATTTTTGTAGGATACCGTTACTTTGATAAAAACAATATCGAACCTCTCTTTCCGTTCGGATATGGATTATCCTACACAACATTTCTTTACAGCAATTTGAAAATCGAGAGAGAGGAAAAAGAAAATTTTGAAGTTACATTTGAATTGAAAAACACAGGCAAATTTAAAGGTGCTGAAGTTGTTCAGTTGTATGTTGGTCAGATGAATCCCAAAGTTGAAAGAGCAACGAAAGAGTTAAAAGGTTTTAAGAAAGTTGAATTGAATCCGGGCGGGTCATCCAGAGTGAAATTAAAATTAAAGAGCAACGACCTTGCATATTATGACGAACTTACACATGGTTGGAAAGTTGATTACGGCAAATATAAAATTATAATAGCAAGTTCATCGAAGGATCTGAAATTGACAGGGGAAATAGAAATTAGATAACATCAGCTCCAAATAATAGGATATTAAAAATGATATAAATGAACCATTCCGCCAGTCGGTGGACTGCTTCATTAGCATTAATAAATAAATTTTAGCATTGGATTTTCTTCCTATGAGTCTCTTCAGGGAAATCAGCATAGTTGTATTGGGCTGCAGACTCAACGCAAGACGTTCTCTCCCCCCTTGGGGGAGATGGAGGGGGCTTTATTTTATCGTTTTGTGCAAATATGATTTCTTCAATTCATTCCAAATCAATGCGCCTGCACCAAGAACTGCTGCGTGAGCACCGGGTAAAGCAGATGGAAGAATTTTCACTTTATTTTTGAAAATATTCAGCATGTATTCTTCCATATATCTTTTGGTCGGCTCAAATATCAAACTGCCGGAAAGCGCAAGCCCGCCGAATAAAATAATTGCTTCCGGACTTAAGTGCGCAACAGTATCCGCAAGCTTGAGCCCGAGAATCTTTGCAGTGTGATCAAAAGCAGCAAGTGCCAGTTTATCGCCGCGTGTTGCAGCATCTGCTATTTCTCTTGCCGTCAGATTATTGAAGCAAACGTCCCGCAATTTGCTTGGAATATTTGTCGTTCCAATTAATTCAAAAACAGTTCTACGAATGCCTGTTGCCGAGGCATAAGTTTCCAAGCAACCTTTTCTTCCGCATCCACACTCCCGTCCGTTTGGATCAACAATTGTGTGGCCGATTTCTCCGGCAAATCCATCGGAGCCGTAAACCAATTCACCGTTAACAACTAATCCGCTGCCTAATCCAGTGCCGAGAGTTATCACAATAAAATTCTTCATCTCCTTTGCTGCGCCGAAAATCATTTCTCCAATTGCAGCTGCGTTTGCATCGTTTGTAATTGCAGATGGAAGCGGAGAATATTTTTTTACGATATCAAGAACGTTTACAGTACCCCAATTTAAATTCGGCGGCTGCTCAACAGTGCCTTTATAATAATTTCCATTCGGGGCGCCAATTCCAATTCCTACTATCTCAAATTCATTTCCTATTTTTTCGATGGATTTATTTATAGCGGCAAATAATTTTTCAAACAATTGATCTGCATTCTGTTCAGCGCAGGTGGAGATTGATGATTCGTGAATACAATTGCCGGTTTCATCTACAAAACCGAAGACTGTGTTGGTGCCGCCAATGTCAATTCCGATAGCAAATTTCTTTTTCATAATTATCCTATTGCAGTCTTAAATGATGGTCTGTGTCCCTTCATTCCATAATATGCTATGTAGATGTAACAAAAAACCGGAATGAAGAACGCGTGATGAATTCCTATCCTGTC
>JBFLWC010000378.1:0-2502 GCA_040758415.1 Bacteroidota bacterium
TTAATTAAAAATGCTCATCACCATCATCACCATGTAAATGTTGATCGGATAATAGAGAAGCGAAAAAGTAAAAGGTCAATTGTGTTTTCACTGAGTATCGCGATGTTTTTTTCGCCGTGTCTCGAAATTGAAATTTATTATTTCACTGCAAGTTATATGGGCTGGTTCGGAATTGGAATTGTTTCGCTTGTTTATTTTTTTGTAACGATTTTTGGTATGATGTTTCTTGTTTATTTTGCATCGAAAGGTGTAAAAAGAATGCAATGGCATTTTCTCGAACATCACGATAAACTGATCAGCGGAATTGTTTTGGTTCTTGTGGGATTACTTGCCTTTTTTGTTGAGTATTAAAGAAAAGAATCGCTTTGTTCTACATATTCAATTCTTTCAACAAATTATCTGCTCCGGAGAATTTATCCATCACCCATAAGACATAACGGATATCAACACCAATTGAGCGGCTGAATGATTCATTCCAAGCAAAATCGTTTATCGTTGCTTCGTATGTGCGGTCGAAGTTTACACCAATCAATTCACCGTAAGAATTTAAAACCGGACTGCCTGAATTACCGCCAGTTGTATCCGTGTTGTAAAGCATTGCAACAGGAAGTTTGCCGGTTTTTTTGCTAGCATATTTTCCAAAATCTTTTTTATCGTAAAGCGTGCGCACTTTATCCGGAACTGCAAATTCTTCATGTCCGAGGTTCCCTTTTTCAATCACACCGTCAATCGAAGTAAACGGTTCGTAATGGATCGCATCAGCCGGGTTATAACCTTTAATGTATCCGTATGTAAGCCGCAGTGTGCTGTTTGCATCAGGAATAAACCCTGCGGGGTTAGTTTTCTTCCATTGCATTTTTACTTCAACCAGGTTGCCGTAAAGTTTGTTCAGTTTGCCCTCGTTGCGCTCGTTCTCCTTTGTAATAACCATGTTTTGCATCCTAACTTTTTTTGTGAAGATGAAAAGCGGATCCTGTATTGAAGCTATTTCTTCCGGTGTTTTCTTCAAGAGGGAATTAAAAAATTCTTTATCGTGCAATTTTGAATTGAGTATGCTGTTTGTAATAAATTCTTGAAATATTTCTTCAGAATTAGTTCCGTTGCCCTCAAGTAATTCATCAACAGATGCGATGCGCTGTGATTGTTTGAAAGCGGCAGCATCGGTTAACATTTTCATCATCATCGCTTCTTCAAAATCCGGATTGTAGTTCTTCACTTCAATACCTGAAAGTGTTTGAGCGATATTCTTTTCCTGAAAACCGCTTTTTCTTTCCGCCTCCGGCTTTTGCATCTCTTCAATATAGGTGAAGATAAAATTTGCAAGCGAAAGAGTAGGAGAGAAGTTGAAAATTTGTTTAAGCCATAAATCTGCTTGTGCATTCTCATTTATCTTATCAAAAACATTGTGTATTTCGTTGAAAAGATTTCCGTATTTGCTTTTCAGTTTCGGGTCTGTATTAATAAAAGTCCGCAACAGTTTTTCTTCTTCCTGTTTTTGAGCAATAAGATTAATCTTCTTCAATCCTTTCAGCTTGCCTTGATAATTCTTCATTGTGTTAGCCAAACCCTTAATGCGCGGCGCAAAAATAAGTTCAAGTTCTTTATTGCCCGCGCTGATTTCCTGCATTGCCTCGATTGCAAATTGATAAAGATTGGAAATATACGGCAGCAAATATTCTTGTTGATACTGCAGATAGTATGATGGACGATGGCGGAATGTTCTTGCCGGGTAACCGAGCACAAAAACAAAATCGCCTTCTTCAATACCTTGGGGATTTATTTTTAAGAATTTTTTTGGTTTGAACGGAACATTATCTTTAGAATAGGGTGCAGCTTTGCCATCGGGCGCAACATAAGCGCGCATAATTGAAAAATCTCCGGTGTGGCGGGGCCAAATCCAGTTATCGGTTTCGCCACCAAAATTCCCGATTAACTGGGGCGGCGCATAAACAAGCCGCACATCGCGAATGATTCTATATTTGAACAGCAGATAATTTTTCCCTGTAAACATTTCAGAAACTTCTGCAACGATTGATTCTTTTTCGTTAGAAGCAGCATCGGAAAGTTCTTTAATTTTTTTTGCAATAATTTTTGTGCGTTCTGCCGGTTCGGTTGCATTTTGTATTGCACCAAGAATAATATCAGACACATCCTGATATGATTCAGTTATTCTTGCAGTATAACCCTGTGACGGAATTTCTTCGTCAAGAGTTTTTGCAAGAAAACCATTATCCAAATAATTTTTTTCTACTGTACTTGCTCGTGTAATTGCACCAAATGCACAGTGATGATTTGTTATAATCAATCCATTTTCAGAAATGAATGAGCCGGTACATCCACTCAAGTTTACAAGTGCGTCAACAAGACCAACTCCGTTCGGGTTGTAAATTTCTTTCGGGCCAATTTTTAATCCTGCTTTTTGCAAATCAACTTTATCAATCCCGCTCAGAGGATACATTCCCTCATCCGGTAAAGCGGGAATCATTCCAAACAGAAACGATG
>JBFLWC010000379.1:0-2322 GCA_040758415.1 Bacteroidota bacterium
ATAAAAATATTGTTGAATTGTTATTATAGTGAATAGTAATTTGACTTTGGATTGTGGATTTTGTCTACCTACGGCGGATTGGGGTTTTGGATTTTAGTCCGCCGTTTGGTAACTCAAATCCAGCATCCAGTATCGAGTATGCATAACGTGAATTTTTAAATTAAGCTTTTTTACCAACCACTACTTTAGAACCTTCAACAGCTTTCACAATAATTTTAGAATTGTGAGTGATGTAATCTCCTTCTGTAACTACGTCAATTCGTTTTCCATTTATCATTGCTGTGCCAGCAGGGCGCAATGTTGTTAATGCAATTCCTTCGGCTCCAACCAGGTGCTCAAAAGCCGGCTTTGCGGCATAACCGGATTTGCTCGAAATATTCTCCTGGAGAATTAATCTATTCCAAATGGATGATTTGGGTAATAATTTTGAGAGAAGAAAAATAAATATTGACGTTGCAACAAATGCAGCGGCAAGCTGTGTGATTGCTACAGAAAGAATTGAATAATCTAACATTCTAAAATCCGAAAGTAATCCAAGAAACAGACCTGTAATCATCAAAATAATTCCTAACACACCTATAATTCCAAATCCCGGGATCACAAAAATTTCTACAAGCAATAGAATCACTCCAACAACGAATATCACAATCTCGATTACAGATGCAAGTTGAAGTATATAACCCGAACCAAAAAATAATGCCAGCGCTATAACAGCTATTGTTCCGGGAAACCCCCAAACACCCATTTTTATTTCCGTAAAGATTCCAACTAAACCAATAATGATAAGCAGCGAGGAGACAATCGGATTGTTTAGGAAGCGGACAAAATCTTCTGCCCAATTTGAATCGAGAAAAACTTCTTCTGCATTCTCAAGTCCAAAAACTTTTTTCACGTTATCAATACTTGCCAGAACAGTATCAGCCATTTTGTACTTAACTGCTTCTTCAGAAGTAAGTGTTATAAGTTTTTTCTCGTCATCATTTAAATCTTTCACAACAACTGTCTCATCAACCATCCCCTGTGCTATGTCGGTTCGTCTTCCGTTTTTCTCGGCAGTCGAACGCATTTCGGAACGCATATACGATTGATATTTTTCGGATAGCTTTTGCCCGGTTTGATCTACGACCGTAGTTGCACCCATTAATGCACCCGGTACCATCGTAATTTTTTCACACGAAAGAGCAATCAACGCTCCGGCAGAGATAGCTCGTTTATCAACGAATGCGATAGTTTTTACTTTGCTGTTTAGAATAGCATCTTTGATTTGCGTTGCAGCATCAACTCTGCCTCCAAAGGTATTGATACGAAAGATGATCGCCGCTGCATTATTTTTTTCAGCTTCGTTCACAACTCTTTTAATATACGGTGCCAAACCAAGATCAATATCTCCTTCGATGTTTCCTATATAAACTTTTTGGCGTTGAGCAAAGATATTTGTGAAAAACAAAAGACCGGTAATTACAAAAAATAATCTTTTCAAAAGTTTCTCCTAAATAAGTGGGAGGAATTTTTCATTAACTACTTAATCAAAAAGAAGGATTATTTCAACTGTCAGCATTCAGCGCTCAGCATTCAGTTTTGAACTATCAAATGTTTTACTGAAAGCTGACGGCTGACATGGGTTAACGATTGATAAAAGCGTAATTCAAAATTTTGTAAACTAACTTAGCAGCAATAAAGTTTGAAGAGGAATGATATTTTGACGGCGCCAGTTCTACAACATCAAACCCGACTATATTTTTTTCTAAGCCGATTGTTTTTAGCAGGTTCATTGTTTCGTCCCAAAAAAGTCCGCCGGGTTCGGGCGTACCTGTTGCAGGCAAAAGCGATGGATCGAATCCGTCAACATCAAATGTAATGTAAACATTATCGGATAAATTTTGCACAACAAGTTCTTTCCAATTTTCGCCATACATTCCCATCTTGATTTCGCGCGCATAAAATGTTTTAATCTGCTTTTGCTTCCTGTATTCGTTTTCATCTTTGCTCTGCGCACGAATTCCGACTTGCACTATATTTTGATTGAACTCTGCAACGCGTGCCATCACACTGGCGTGAGAATACTTGGAACCTTCATAACTCTGGCGCAAATCCGAATGAGCATCAATTTGAAGAATAGAAAGATTAGGATAACGCTCGTGGTGGGCTTTGATCGGTGCGGTCGAAAGCGAGTGTTCTCCGCCTAATGTTACAACAAACTTGCCGGCATTAATATGTGTAGCTACTTCTTTGTAAATTTTATCGAGAGATTTTTCGACCGGCAGCTTCTCAAAATTCATCGGCTCAAGAGTGCAAATCCCTTTTTCAAAGCAGAGTTCTCTA
>JBFLWC010000380.1:0-11563 GCA_040758415.1 Bacteroidota bacterium
GGGTGAAACTCAGGAAGAAAAACTTCCCTGTAATTACGAAATCAAATTCTCCGTAGAGACGTTGCATGCAACGTCTCTACCAAGCGGGGAAGATATTCTATCCACTGAAAAATTGTAGAATCTTTTCGATAATAGTTACAGAAACGAGGAGTTTATATGTACAAATTATTTGAAATAGCCAGAGCATTTTACGGAGTGATGATTCCAAAGAAGTTTCAAAAAAGTTTTCTCCGCCTGGTAACAGAATATTTGGATGAGAGATACTCGGTTGAAACTGCAATCGGTTTGGCACTACGAAAACTTCATCTGAGTTAACAAATAAAAAAGCCCCGTAGAATAACGGGGCAAAATCTTTAAGGTTCTCTCTATTTCTACTATTTCTAAAAACCGGGTTTACATCTCACTGTTTTTAGCGCGCATCGAATCCCAGATCATATAAAATGCAATCAAGCAGAACATGATAAGTGCAGCAAGTTCCGCGGAGTGTGATTCCTGCCATTCGGTGTTTACCCAATTGTAACCTGCATAGCGAAGAATAGCGCTAACAACACCAAACAAAGCGCCTCCTGCAATAAATCCGGATGCAATGAGTGTTCCTCTTTCCCGTCTGGCTGAGTTTAACTTTTCATCTTTATTACGCGTGGAAACAAAATGTGCAATCAGTCCGCCAATTAGAAGCGGTGTGTTGAGTTCCATCGGAATATACATACCGAGTGCGAAAGCCAGCGCAGGCACTTTGAGAATTGTAAGAATCAACGCCAGCAATGCGCCCGCCAAGTAGAGCATCCAGGGTGCTGGTTGATTTGACATAAGAGGTTTGATAACTGCAGCCATAGCATTTGCCTGCGGTGCAACAAGAGCGTTATCTCCGGTAAAGCCGTACGTTTCATTCAGCACCATTATTATCCATGCAACAGTAGCAGCGGAAAAAAATGTTCCAACAAATTTCCATCGCTCCTGTTTGAAAGGCGAAGAACCGAGCCAGTAACCAATTTTTAAATCAGTTATAAACGCTCCTGCCTGAGAAAGAGCCGTGCATACAACACCTCCTATAATAAGTGCAGAAACCATTCCTGCGGGACCGCTTAACCCAACTGATACAAGCACGGTCGAGGAAAGTATCAATGTCATCAAAGTCATACCGGAAACAGGATTAGTTCCAACTATTGCAATTGCAGTTGCAGCTACAGTTGTAAAAAGAAATGCAATGATTAAAACAATCAGCAGTCCAACAAGAGCTTGAAGTAAATTTGTTACAACTCCAAACAGAAAGAAGATAAAGATCAAGACTGCAGTAAAAAAAATGCCGCTAAAAATTATTTTCATGGGAAGGTCTTTCTGCGTGCGTAATCCATTTTCATCCGTTCTCTTTCCAAACAATTCTTGAAATCCAAGTGTAAATGCTTTCTTAATAATTCCGGATGAACGAATAATTCCAATCAAACCGGCCATCGCAATTCCACCTATGCCGATATGACGAACATAAGCGCGGAATATTTGTTCGGCGGTCATATCTTTAATTAACAAAGTTATGTTAGCGCCAATCGGCACAGTAATGTATGCACCAAAGTATGCAACAATTGGAACGATGACGAACCAGGAAAGAAAAGAACCCGCTACAATGATTGCAGAATATTTCAAACCGATGATGTAACCCAAACCAAGAATTGCAGAACTAACACTAAGACGAAACTCTAGTTTTACTTTTTCTGCAATTGCTTGTCCAACCGGAAGAACTTTTGTAGTAAATAATTCACTCCATGCACCAAATGCTGCGATCACAAAATCATAAACGCCGCCTATCAATCCGCTGATAACCAAAACGAATGCCTGGCTTCCACCCTTTTCGCCGGCAATTAGAACTTCAGTTGTTGCAGTTGCTTCCGGGAAGGGAAATTTTCCATGCATTTCCGAGACAAAATATTTTCTAAATGGAATTAAGAAAAGAATTCCCAAGAATCCCCCTAGGAGCGAAGCAAGAAATATTTGATAGAACTGAGTTTGAAGATTGAGAATGTAGAGAGCAGGAATTGTGAAGATAGCACCTGCAACAATTGTCCCCGACGTAGCACCGATTGATTGAATAATTACGTTTTGACCGAGTCCGCCTTTCTTTTTGAGTGTTGCCGAAAGTCCAACGGCAAGAATTGCAATTGGAATTGCTGCTTCGAAGACCTGCCCTATCTTCAATCCTAAATAAGCAGCAGCTGCAGTAAAAATAACCGACATAATAATTCCTGTAATAACAGAATAGGGAGTTACTTCCGGAAATTGTTGATGCGGCGACATAACCGGAATGTATTTTTCACCAGTTTTTAGTTCTGTGTAAGCGTTGGAAGGTAATCCGCTTGTTGTTGGGGTTTCGTTTGAACTCATTTTAACTCCTTTTTAAGAAAGTTTTTTCTTGCTTTTAAGCGCATAAAAGAATAAGAACAAGAGCAAGAATAAGAGCAAGAATTTAAAATATTCATGCTCTTGCTCTTATTCTTGCTCTTATTCCTGAAACTACACACTATGCGGAATGCTGTAAACCAATATCATAAGTATTGCTGCAAGCAGAGCAAAAAGTTTTGGTTGTAGATTTTTCTTGATCATAAAATATGCAAGCAACCAGCCGGCAAATGCAATCAAAGTTTTATTGTCTGTTATATCATTACCAAAAGGAAAGCCACTCCAGACTTGTCCGAATGCAAAGTAGTTCATCAGAAATCCCAGCGGGAATCCGCCGATGAATAGAAGGATAATTGCCCATCGAGAAAATCCTATCACATCTGGTGTGTCGTTAAAAAATTCCAGTCCCGCTCTTGTTGAAAACATCATTGCAATAAACATTGCCAGTATGTGCGGAATTAAAATCCAAATAGGCACATCACCTTTGTAACGAATTATTATCGGCTTGTCTTCCGGAACGGTTGCTGTGGTACTGCCCTTTTTGAGTTCGATGAAGTACTGCAATTTTTCTAATGGTGGTTGAGCCGGAAGTTCAGCACTCAAAGTTTCATAGCCGGTCATTTCAATAACATTAAACGGATCGCGCGCTTTGTAATTCTGCCGCCATTTTAAGATTCCACGAATTGACGGATCACCCGTTTTAATTTTTATCAAATAGTTTGATGATGAACTGTAACTTCGTTCAAGATAGTATTCGATTCTTTTCCCTTCAAAATTAATTGAGCCGGACCTTGGATATGTTGGACCGCTGATGCGTTGATAAACTGCAAATCCCATTGTGATGACGAAAGCAAGAATCCAAAAGAGAATTTTTCTCTTCATTCTAATCCGCGTGCCTCTATAAAAAGTTCAACCGAAACTTAGTGAATGCAGGTTTTAAGAACAATCTAAATTTTACTGTTGGTTATTGTAGATGTGATAGCACAACACAGTTAAGCGCACTAATCCTTATTTAATCTTTGCTTCCAGTAACCGGGCTTACGCGCTAAATAGGTTATAGCAACAATAAATATTTCATTTTCTTTATACTGGTAAATGATGCTGAATGGGAATCTATTGGTTAAACATCTTCTTGTATTGGTAGAAAGCTTAGGAAAAGCTTTGGGAATTCAATGATACGTTGGATAGTAAAGTAAACCTCATCTAAAAACTCTAAACCTAATTTTCTTTGCTGTCTTTCGTAAAAATCAACTGCTTGAGTTAGTTCATTGAACGCTTCCGGATGGAATATGAATTTCAACTTTTAATCCGGTTTCTAATTTCTCTGAAAACTTGTTTACCATCTATTGCTTTTATTTTGCCTTCTTCATATTCCTTCACACGCTTTTCCGCTTCCTTTGACCATAGGCGGTCTATTTCTTCACTGACCGGAACATTAAGACTACCAAGAAGTTTATCCACCAATTCTGCTCTTTTTTCACGCGGAAGAAGAAAAGCTTCTTCAATAATTTTTTTGGCAACTTCAGTCATTTCTATTACCTTACCTAACTTGTATTTTCAAAACTATTTTTTTCTAAAATCAATTGCAATTGCTTCATAAGATTATAACCCTTCAAAGTTTATCGTTCGCCAATCAATTACCGCCTGGGCTGGACAAAAAATAAAAACAAAGCATTTTTTATTTGGTATTGGATTTTAAGCGTGGCAACTTTCTAATTTTTTTAGCGGCTGGTTCTGGTTCCCCGAGATCATACAAACTATATGGGGCCAAATCAGCTCCGTTTGGCCAGACAATTGTGCGAATTTCTTTGTCAACTCTAAATTGCATGAAAATATTTTTGTCTTTCAATGGTTCAAACATTTCACCATATAGCTGATCCTTAAGGTCTACTATTCGTTGTTCCCCTGTTGTGAATGTAAGTAATATCTTATAATCTCCAAGATATTTGGCTTCTGTTATACCTATCAAATAGTTCATATTTCTTCTCCTACATAAGCGGTTTAATTGGTTTCAATGGCTTATTATGCATTGCCAGATTCCAGTTATTTTGCAATTCATCTATGTGTAATTTAGCCCATTCTTTGACAAGTCTCATTGCCTTAGGTGGTAACCTTCCTTGCATTACTTCTATTTCGGGGATGGAAAACATACAAACATATTCGCCATATAGGGCATGAAAATGAGCTTTATGATGTCTGGCATTACGCTCCCAATACATTGTAATAACTATCCCAAAAAATCTACTTAATACCGGCATACTAATTTTATCTCAAATTTACATCTTACTTACATTTATTAGCAATGCAATTAACAAAAAAAAGGCGGGCATACCCGCCTTCAATTTAAGAAAAGTACAACCTAAAATTAATTGTTAATGGTAGTCGAGGTTATTGCGTTCGGACCAACAACCATTGTTGCTTTTACATTGGCGGTTCCGTTGTTACCCTTTTCGGTTCCAGTTCCAACCAGGGTAACAGATTGAGCAGCTACTGTTGCAGTGTAAGTGCCGTTTCCGGTTGTATCCAGCGCTAGCGGAATCAGCCAGTTAGTAAATGTGTTGCCGCCGCCGCCAAGAGCTGTTGGTTTTCTGTAATATTGTTGTGCCATAGACGCAAGATTTGTTAAGTCTGCTATAACAGCATCGCGGTTAGCTTGCGATGCGCTTGCTGTAAACACGTTGATACCAACTACTACTGCTATACCAACTATGATTACTCCAAGAACGATGAGTAATAATTGTTGTTGACCCATAATGTACTCCTTTTTGTTTTGTGATTGATTTGCCCATCCTACGTAGTGGCAATGCCTAAGGGAAGGGCTTTTTTAAAATTCTTTCAAAAAAATTATTGCAAAATTATTGTTTGATAACTTGCCGATGTAACTTTTATTTTTACTTTCACAGAATCGTTATTAGTAACAACTTCATTTCCTGTGCCAGTGATAACTACACTATCCTGAAATATTTGAGCCACATAATGCCCGTTAGAAGTTGTAACTAATTCAGGAGGTATAAACCAGCCCGTAAAATTTCTAGAGCCGCCGCCAAGCGAAGCCGGTTTTAAATAATGTTGTTGTGCAAGCGCTGCCAAATTAACTAACTCATTTGTAACATTATTTCTTTTTGCTTCTATTGCGTTGGATCTGAAGAGATTAATTCCAACGAAAATTGCAATACCTACAATAACAATTCCTAGAAGAATAAGAAGCAATTGTTGTTGTCCCACTAAAGCTCCTAAGGATTCAGAGAGTGGTAGAAATTTCTACAGCAATGAATCTGTTATAACAAATTAATTTTAGTATTACTCAAATATCAAACCAAAACCGGAAAATGCAAAAATTTTCTTTTTGCCCGGAAAGAATATAAAAAACGGGATGATTAATAGAAAGAAAAATCTATTTCAAGTTAGTTGCAGTTTGATGTTTAGTAAAATTTACGTGTAAAAAAGAAAATAGTAATGGTAATTAGTCAAAAGTCATTGGTCATTATTTTTGAATGACAAATGACCAATGACCCCTCAGGCACTTAGGAACTTAGGAACTCAGAAATGGCGTTGAATATTGGGATGAATATGAATACATTAGAATGCAAAGAAACGATAAACATTCTATAAGGTAATTTTATGTCAAAAACAATAACACTTCGATTGAGCGAAGAAAATTATAAGGTCTTTCGAAAACTTGCGGATAGAGATAATAGACCCATTTCAAATTTTATTGAAACAGCGGTAAAAAGATTCATTGAACACAATGTTTTTGTTGATGAGTTCGAAATGGAGGAAATACGAAATAATGTTGAACTCAACAAAAGTCTAAAGCGTGGAATAGCTGATATGAAATCAAAGAAGGGGCGATTGGTTGAGTAATTATAAAATATTTGAGACTAACTAATATCTCAAAAAGATTGGAAAAATCTCCAATCGTGATAAATTCTTCATTGAAAAGAAGCTTCTTAAATATATTTATCCGCAACTAAGAGAAGAGCCGCACTACGGAAACAATATCAAGAAATTAATAAACTACAAACCTGAAACCTGGCGTTATCGAATCGGGAAATACAGATTGTTTTATGTGATTGATGAAAATGAAAAAACCATTTATATGTTGTCAATAGATTTAAGAAAAGACGTTTATTAAACCCAAATTTTCAGTTAGGAATCTACCTTTGGTGGATCGCTCTGTGAAGGAAAGATTGCCCGCCATCTTTTTGGCGGGATGGAATGTCCCGAAGGAATGGCTTCGCTCAATCTGTCATCCGTCAACTGACGGAGACGGATTAGGCACTCAGAAATTGTTTTTATTTTTACATACAGCTATTTTTGAGTATCACTTACTCAGAGATAAATAAAGAGAGAACAAAATGGAAAAACGTATTTATAATTTCAGCGCAGGACCGGCAATCTTGCCGGAAGAAGTATTGCTTGAAGCACAGAAGGATTTGTACAATTACAAAGATTCCGGTATGAGTATAATGGAGATGAGTCATCGCGGAAAAATATTTGAGGGAATAATCAAGGAAGCAGAGGCGGATTTAAGAAAACTTTTAGATATTGATAACAACTATGCAATTCTTTTCTTGCAAGGTGGTGCAACACTTCAATTTTCGATGGTGCCGCTGAACTTAATGCCTCCGAAGAATAAGGCAGATTATATAGTTACCGGTTCGTGGGCAGAGAAAGCCGCAAAAGAAGCAAAGCGTGTTGGAACTGTTAACATTGCAGCTACAACAAAATCCGATAACTACACACGCATCCCAAAGCAATCCGAACTGAAGCTTGATGCAGAAGCAGCTTATCTTCACTTCACCTCGAACAACACAATATTCGGAACGCAATGGAGAACCGAACCTGAAGCTGGAAATGTTCCTTTAGTCTGCGATGCGTCTTCAGATTTTCTTCACAAAAAAATAGATATAAATAAGTACGGATTAATTTATGCCGGCGCTCAAAAGAATATTGGTCCTGCCGGTGTTACAGTTGTTATCATCAGAAAAGATTTACTCGAAAGGTCATCAGATAGCTTGCACACATATCTCAATTACAAAATTCATGTAGAGAATGAGTCAATGTATAATACTCCAACCACATTCGGAATTTATATTGCGGGATTGGTTTTTAAGTGGCTGCTAAATATTGGCGGATTGGATGAGATGTATAAGAAAAATGTAGAGAAGGCAAATATTTTATATGATGCAATTGATTCCAGCGGCGGTTATTACAAAGGCACGGTTGTAAAGGAAGATCGTTCATTAATGAATGTTACTTATAGATTACCGGGCGAACAGCTTGAAGAAAAATTTATCAAAGAGTCATCTGCTAAAGGATTCAGCGGATTGAAGGGGCATCGTTCTGTCGGCGGTATTCGAGCATCAATTTATAATGCGTTTCCTAAAAAAGGCGTTGAAGACCTCGTTGAGTTCATGGAAGATTTTAAGAAGAATAATTAACTGATTGTGTAAATTGTTATAAAAAATTAGAAGGATAAAGGATATAAGGAATAGAAAAGGAGTAATATTATGACTTCACCAGCTGTTAATACGGTACTCAAGATGCTCGAATCTTTGCCGGTAAACGAGCAAAATCGCGTAGTGGACCATATTCAGGAGTATATTCTCGATTTGCAGGATGAACAACAATGGGATAAAGAGTTCCGGGAAAGTCAGAAACAACTTATTGCAACGGCAAAAAGGGCACGTCAACAAATTGTTAGTGGACATGCAAAATCGCTGAATATCAGCGATTTATGAAATCACTAATCTTACCATCTTTTTGGTCAGCATATAACACTTTAAACAAAGATGTTAAAAGTGCTGCGAGAAAAGCATATAGTTTATAGGAACAAAATCCCTATCACCCTTCGTTACACTTCAAGTGCATCAATCATGAGCAGGAGATTTGGTCTGTAAGAATAACATTACGTTATCGAGCTGTTGGTATTCTTGATGACGATACAGTTACTTGGTTTTGGATAGGCAATCATAATGATTATAAAAAATTCTTTGCTGGCTGAACAGCTTGAAGAAAAATTTATCAAAGAGTTCTCTAGAAGTACGAAAGACGAGGTACGAAGTACGAAAGACGAGGTACGAAGTACGAAGTACTAATGATAAATTATAAAGGATAAATGATAAACTAACTGTTTATTTATTGCGTCTAGCGTTAGCAGTTAGTTCAATTTTAGAATTCTATAGCCGGTGCCTTTTACACTCACGTTCAATTTTTCGTTTACAACATTGAATTTTTCTACGCCAATAATATCGGCTGCGGTTTTCAATTTATACTCTGCAGGTAATTGTAATTCAACTTGTTGTGTGTTTTCATTTTTATTAAGCAGAACCAAAATTCTTTCGTTCATGTCGGAACGGATATAAGCATAAACATTTTCATCAGCTTTCAGAGTTAAAAAATCTCCGTAACGCAATGCGGAATGATTTTTTCTAGCATTTATAATGGTGCGAACATCCTCTAACATTTTTCTTTCGGGCGCGCTCAATTCATTTCCGAAGCGCATCATTCTTCTGTTGTCGGGGTCGGAAGCGCCCGTCATTCCAAATTCACTTCCGTAATAAATTACCGGCAGACCAGGGATTGTGTTCATATACGCGTAATAAAGTTTTGCTTTGTTGTAGTTTTCCGGGTTATCAACTTTTGGCGGATTGTTCCACCCTTCTTCAACCGCACTCCATTGAGTCAGATCCAGATCTGCATCTGCAAATGCCATGAACCGATTTTTATCGTGGCTGTCCATAATATTTCCCATCAGGTTATTTTCGCCATAAACCAAAAACGATTTTTTCATTTCGAGATCGAGCGCCTTGAAAGAAATTTTTTTATCAAGAAAAATTGGCAGCGCCGTATCGTACAAATTGAAGTTGAACTGAGCCGAGAGTTGTCCGTTGTTAACGTAAGAACTGATCAATTCATAACTTCCGAATGTTTCGCCAATTTGATAAACATCAACGTTACGCGTCGGTTCAATTTCATTTTTAATTTTGTGTGTAAGTGTTCTCCAAAATTCATTTGCAATATGTTTCACCGCATCCTGCCGAAATCCATCGGCTCCGGTTTTTTTCAACCACCAAAGGGCATTCGATGTCATCGTATCCACAACAGTTTTGGAGCCGGCAAAGTTAAACTTTGGCAGGTACGGCTCGAACCAGGTTGTTAATCTATATTCATCCCACAATCGCAAATTCATTCTTCCATCGGGAAGTTTTAATGTGCCGAACCAATCTGGATGTTCTTTCACAAACGGATGCTGCTCGTGAACATGATTGGCAACGAAATCGAGAAGAATTTTTATGCCGCGTTTGTGTGCAGTTGATATCAACTCTTTCAATTTATTAATTGTACCGAATTGATCTTCAACATCATTAGAAGAAATAGGCCAGTAGCCGTGATAACCAGAATACCATCTATGCGGTGCGGGCGATTCTTTGTATGCATTATCGGGGTTATCGTTTACAGGTGAAATCCAAATTGTGTTTATCCCCAGCGAATCGAAATATCCTTCCTCAAGTTTATTTATAATGCCTTGAAAATCTCCGCCCATATAATTCGCTTTAGCCGAAAGTGAATCATGAACGACCGGCTTGTTAATTGATTTATCTCCATCGTTGAAGCGGTCTATCATCAGCGAATAGATTATTGCATCATTCCATATAAAATTGTTTTGCCTGCCAGTGCTATGCTGAAGCTTTGCTTGGGCGAAGGCAGACTCTCCTTGCTCTTCTGCAACAAGAGGCAGTTTGCCAGCAGGCATGCCGTCAAACAAAAAAACCGACTGGATATTTGTAGCTCTTCCATTTTTTGAAACAGCAACACGCAAAAGATTTTTTCCTTTCAGTTCGGATTTAGGAAAAGTGATTTCAATTCTGC
Organism: Bacteroidota bacterium; assembly: GCA_040758415.1. GTDB lineage: Bacteria > Bacteroidota > Ignavibacteria > Ignavibacteriales > Melioribacteraceae > Fen-1258. The sequence continues at coordinate 10,267 of JBFLWC010000380.1, forward strand.
TTCCTTTGATTTTGACATTCTTCGGCTGAACACGCGAGTTGTTCAATAGAGCGATGAGATTGGATTTGTCAATTTTATTCCCATCTTTTTCATTCTCGTAAATGAAAGAAAACTTTGATTCTTTCGAGCCAGTTTTTTTCCCTTCAATGTGTAAAAATAATCTGCCAAAGTTCGGTTCGGTTACGTTGAATAAAGAATTGAAATCGCCGAAGCCGTTTGGTTTTTTATCTGGATTTTTAGGATCAACAATTTCTTCGCCATCGCCGTAGAATTTGTATTCATAACGTCCGGCTTCAAGTGCAATCTCAGCTTCAAAAATGCCGTTGCCATCCAGATCTTTCATAGGAATAGAGCCGCGGTCCCATCCGTTAAAACTTCCGAAGAGCGTGAGTTTATTATATTTTTTTTCGGGTTTGTAAACGAACTTAAATTTTTGCTGAACCCGCGAGCGAACCGGTATAGAGTATGTTTCTTTATTGTGTTGAAAATCAACGAGTGTCATTCCGGAAAAATTCATATCTGATTTAAAATAAATTTTACCGTCGCCTTCATCATAATTGACATTAACATTTTTATTCTCATTAAATTTCACAACGTAGCTTTCAGCGTAGAACATATCGCTTATAAGAATCGAATCAATTTTGCCGGCGACAAGGTTAACAGGTTTTATTACATCACGAATTTTTTGTTGTGCAGAAATTGTGATTTGAAAGAAAAAGAGAAATGAAAAGACAGATTGGAGGAATTTTTTGCAGGGCATCTTTTGGAAATCTCTTTTAGAAAAAAAAATCATAATACTCTCCGGTAAGAAAATTTGTGGCGTGAAAATAAAAAATTTTGGTTAGATAAATGAATCGGGAAAAGAGAATTAGAGCTTTTGAGCAGCAGTTAGAGACCACTAAAAAATTCGTTATCGTCCGCCATCCGTCTCCGTCAGTTGACGGATGACGGAGGCGAATTGCTATGCGATCCGCCGTAGGCGGAGTGAAACGCTATATGCTAGATGTAATAAATAAGAAGTTAGTTTGTCATTTATCCTTTATAATTTATCATTCGTACTTCGTCTTTCGTACTTCTAGAGGTTCTAGTTAAATATTCTTCAAGCCCGTTCAAACAAGTAATGTATCGCACATTTTTATAGCCGGTTAAGCATTCGCTGCGTCCTTCAGCCAGCGCTTGTCCTCCAACTAAAATTTCCTGTTCGGGAAATTCATTCTGGATAGCTTCTATCAATTTTATCAGTCTAATTATATTTATGTAAAAACTGCTTGATATACCAACTATATCCGGGCGGTTG
>JBFLWC010000381.1:0-7773 GCA_040758415.1 Bacteroidota bacterium
ATTTTTTATCTGCACAAAGAATTAAAGATGTTGCTTATTTGAGCGGAAAAAATTCCGAGCAGATAATTGGTTATGGACTTGTTGTAGGTCTTGCCGGAACAGGTGATAGTTATCGCTCGTCGTTCACAATTCAATCGGTTACAAGTATGTTGAAACGTTTTGGCGTAACTATTCCGCCGACAAATCTCTGGACAAGAAATGTAGCTGCCGCAATTGTAACTTCCACTGTAAATTCAAAATTGAAATCCGGCGCCGAGTTTGACGTTACAGTTTCATCAATGGGCGATGCTACAAGTCTGCAAGGCGGAACGCTTTTGTTAACTCCGCTTTCGGGTATCAACGGAAAAGTGTACGGTTTTGCTCAAGGCGCAATTTCAATTGGCGGATACGATATAAATACATCAACCGGCAACCGGGTTTCAAGAAACCATGCGCTAGCGGGACGTGTACCGCGCGGCGGAACTCTGCAGGAATCTATTAATATTGAGGAAGTACCGGCAAGTGAAATTTCTGTTTTTTTAAGAGAGCCGGATATTACAACATCACAAAATATCTCAACCTCAATCAATCAAAAATTTGGAAGCGAAATTGCAAAAGCTGTTGACGCCGCTGAAGTAAAAGTTTCTGTTCCGCAGGATAGGCAAAATAATTTGATGGGATTTTTATCCGAGATTGAATCTATCCCGGTGCAAGTTGATGAAATTGCAAAAGTTGTTTTGAATGAAAGAACGGGTACCGTTGTATCGGGTCAAAATGTAAAAATCCAGCCGGTTACTATTACGCACGGAAGTTTGAATATCACAATTCGCAACTATCCGTTTGTCTCACAGCCAAATCCGTTCTCGCAAGGAAGGACTGCAGTAATTAACAATCTTATTCCGTATGCGAATCAAGATTCGACAAGCACAGTTGCAATTCAGGGCGCAAGTAATGTGCAGGAAGTTGCCGCTGCTCTTAACTCTCTAAAAGTTTCGCCGCGTGATATCATTGCAATCTTTCAAGCGTTGAAAGAAGCCGGTGCGCTTATGGCGGAATTAATAATTATGTAAATGGAAAAACTCTCGCTCAAAATAGATAATCCGCAAAAGCATCTTTCGCAGATGACTGAGATTAAATCGAAGTACGATCAAAATCAGAAACTGAAAATTGCGTCTGCGGCAAAACAATTTGAAAGTATGCTTACTTCTATGATGCTCAAGAGCATGAACAAAACAACGGGCGGAATGCTGGGCGAAGAAGGTTACGGCAACGATATGTTAGACACAGTCTTTGAGCAGGAGATTGCTTCATACATCGGTAAAACAAAAAGTTTAGGACTTGCAGAAGTTCTTTACAAAAAAATTACCGGCGAAGAGATGACTCCAGATATGCGGTTCAAGATCAGCAGCAGGTTGGATTCAATTAAAATGAAGTATACAGAACCCGCTGCCGATTCAACAAATGTCCAACCAAGCAGTCAGTCTTTAAATAGAATAGAAAAGTTTAATAACCATATTGACGAGGCGGCTAAATCATTTGGTGTTGATAAAAATATTATCAAATCTATTATTATGACCGAGTCGGCTGGCAATCAGAGAGCTGTTTCAAGCGCAAAAGCAAAAGGACTGATGCAATTGATGGATTCGACTGCATCCGATATGGGAGTGAGCAATGTGTTTAACCCGCGCGAAAATATTTTTGGCGGCACTAAATATTTTGCACAAATGCTTCGACAATATAGTGGAGATCTGAAACTTGCACTGGCGGCTTATAACGCGGGACCTCAAAACGTAGAAAAATTTAAAGGCGTACCTCCTTTTGAGGAAACAAAGAATTATATAAATAAGGTGTTGGGTTACTTAAATCATTTTGAGAATGAACAATGAACACACAAATTTTATTGACATCGCTTAAAGAGCAGAATATAAATCTCGATTTATTAATCGAAGTATTAGAAACACAGAAGCGTGCAATCGTTCAAAACGATTACACTGCATTGGAAAAAGCATTAAGCAGCGAGCAGAAAATTTTGGGGCGTGTAGAGAAAGAAGAAAACACGCGTCTGAAAATTGTTAAAGAAATAGCCGGTCAATTTTCAGTTGAACTGAAAGAAAATTCACTTGATAATTTGATGAAGGCATTTAAGACAAACCCGAACATTAACAAACATTTTAGCACCGGCTTAGCCGAGCTTGAAGAAGTACGTTCGTCAATAAAGGAGAAATTGATTCTTCTTTCCCGGAAAAATTCTCAGCTAAAGGGCTTAATTGAATTTTCGAGAAGTATGATAAAAGAAACAATAATGATGCTTGTTGGACCAAACAAGCGCGCACTTGTTAATAAGAGAGTATAAAATGGGCGTTGGAAGGTTATTCGATATTTCTGTTCGCACAATGTCCGTTTATCAACGGGCTATTAGTGTTGCATCTAACAACATTTCAAATGCGAACAACCCGGATTACTCGCGGCAGAGAGTTGTGCTTGCTTCGGAAACTTCGGAAAGAGGTATTGGCACCGGAGTAAAAGTTCAGGATATAACACGGATTAAAAATGATCTGCTCGATACACAAGTTAGAACATATCAATCATCATTCTCCGATGCAGAGAAACGTTCGGCTATTCTGAAGCAGGTTGAGGCGATAATTGCAGAGCCGTCGCAAAGCGGGCTTTCAAATTACATGACAGAATTTTTTAACTCGTGGGATCAATTAACAACAGACCCGACTTCGATTCAATTGCGTCTGAATATTATTCAGAAAGCAAATCAATTGAGCAGCCGTTTTAAGGAAACCCTTGATGGAATTGCGGAAGTTCAAAGTTCACTCCAAAAAGAAGCTGGTGTTAGGGTTGAACAGGTTAATTCTTACCTGAGAGAAATAAGTGACATCAACAAAAACATCTATCAATCCGAAGCAGCTGGAATTAAAGCGAGCGATTTAAGAGATCAGCGCGATGCGCTGATTGATAAATTGAGCGAGATTGTGAATGTAACGGTTCAATTAAACGATTTTGGAACCGCAACAGTAAACGTTGCTGGCATTCAAGGTGCAGACCAGAGCGGATACAACCAGCTCGAATTAAAAATTGTCAACGGGCAGATGAAAATAGTTTCTAAAAAGGATCCTAATTCAATTGCTGTTTTAAATGGCGGAGAGTTATATGCAATTTCCGATCTGTATTCCAATAAAGTTCCTGCATATAAAACTGCTTACGAAGATCTTGCAAATGTTTTTATAAATAAAGTAAATGAACTTCATCAAACCGGGCAAACATTAATTCAAGGAACGAGTTCTAGCACAGGTATCCCGTTTTTTGGCGACCTTTCGGGCGGAAGCGTAGTTAATGCTTTTGTTGACGGGAAGATTCAGATCAATTCGAGCATTTTGAATAATCCAAAAAACATTGCTGCATCTGATACTGTAAATAACGATGGCAACGGAAACATCGCAAATAAAATTGCACGCCTTGCAGATGCAAAAATTCCTGAATTGAACAATCAAACGCTGCTTGAGAGTTACACAACAAATCTCAACAATCTTGGTCTTGAAAAAGTTATAAGTGATAGCAAAATCGAATCGAGCGGCTCGGTACTCCAACAATTGAAAAATCAGAAATCTTCCTATTCCGGCGTTTCACTTGATGAAGAGATGGCTAATGTTTTAAAATATCAACGCTCTTACGATGCAGCTGCCAAAATGGTAAAAATTGCAGACCAGATGCTGCAGACAATTTTAAATATGGTGTAAGTTATGAGAGTAACAGAAAAAATGATATCGGAAAATTACCTGTACAATTATGATAAGATTATTGCGCGGAAGACAAAGCTGCAAACTCAGATTGCGAACAACAGCAAAATTGAAACGCTTTCGGATGATCTTGCCGGTTCTTTAGAGAGCATTAAGGTTGAATCGCAGAGAAAAAAAACGGAGACTTATCTTAAAAATGTAGAGAACGCAAAAGATTTTATGTCCCGCTCGCTTCAATCTCTAGAAAACATGACAGGTGAAATACAAAAAATAATTTCGGCTGCTGTTTCAGCCGGCGATGCACTCAATGCTCAGAACTACGGAACAATTGCGCAGACAATTAAAAATTCGTTAAACGCTATTGTGCAAAATGTAAATACTCAGCAGAACGATATGTATCTCTTCGGTGGAACTAATTTCCAGAATCCGCCGGTTACACTTGATATAAACGGCAAAGCTGTTCTATCAACAGACGATCTTTCGGGAGAAATTATAACTCAAGTTTCTCAGAACGTAAAAGAAGCTATTAATATTCCCGGCTCAAAAGTTTTGGGTACAGGTTTATTTCAATCAATCAACAGCATTATTGATTCGCTTGCAGCCGGCAATGAACCCTCGCAAACCGAGAGAACAAATTTGGAAAACGCTTACAAAGAAATTTTGAATCTTCAATCTATTGGCGGCACAACAATAAACAGAATTGATGACAGAAACGAGGTACTGAAAAATCAGTTGACAAATTTGCAGGAATTATTGGTTAGAGAACAGGGAGTTGATGTGCCTGCGCTTATTGTAGATTTACAGAATCAGGATTACTTGTTACAAGTATCGTATAAACTTTTGGCAACAGCGTATCCAAAATCGCTTTTTGATTTCTTATGATAAATAAAGTTGGAACATTAATAGGATTATTAATTGGTTTGTTCTCCATCTTTGGTGCGTTTTTTATTGAAGGCGGCTCTTTCAGAGCGTTATTTCTTTTTTCGTCGTTGATAATTGTTTTTGGTGGAACGTTCTCGGCTATAATAATCGGCTTCGGGTTAGATAAATTCAAAAATATTTTTAAGCTGATTAATCTTGCATATTTCCCGAGGAAATATGATGTGAACAAAGTAATTGATTCTTTTGTAGAGCTTTCAATTAAAGCACGGAAGGAAGGACTCTTATCCGTAGAAAAAGATTTGAGCAAGTTTGTGCATCTCTTTCCAAGAAAGATGGTTAAGTTCGTGCTTGATGGAACAGATGCAGATTCAATTCAGTCCCTTGCCCAGCTTGAAATGAAGGCGATGCAGGAAAGACATTATTCAAACATATTTATTTTTACAAAAATGGGTGGCTACGCGCCTACTATGGGAATTATTGGAACTGTAATGGGTTTGATTATGACGCTTGCAAACGCCGGTACGGATCCGAATTCGTTAATAAAAAATATTGCGTCTGCTTTTATTGCAACGCTGTGGGGAGTATTTAGCGCAAACATTTTATGGTTGCCTATAGGAGATAGGTTAAAGAGATGTCATTTAGAGGAGAAAAATATGATGGAGATTTCTTTGGAGGCAGTGCTCACACTTCAGAGCGGAGAAATACCTTCGATAATGAAGGCAAGATTGATAGGAATGCTGCCGCAAAAAGAACAAGTAAGCAAACTGAGTTCTTAGACCCCGAAGAAAATCCTTTTCAAGAAAGCGGCGAAAAAGATCGTTATCTGATAACGTATGCCGATCTGATTACACTGCTTCTTGGTTTGTTTATTATACTTTATACTATCTCGAACGTTGACGTCTCTAAGTATAAAAATATAATGGCTGCTATGGGCAGTTATTTTGGCAACCAGTCGGTTGTGCCGGCTATGCCGGAATCAAAAGTAGTTACGCGTCCAAAAGAAAAATTAGCCGATGAACTGAGCCGTCTGATAGTTGAAAACAATTACTCGCATTCAATTCAGCTGGAAGAAAACGAAAGAGGAATCACAATTCATATTCTTGAAGATATTTTGTTCCCTCCGGGTAAAGCGGAATTGAGCGATGCGTCTAAAACGGTTCTGAAACGGCTGGCTAAAGTTATACGCAATCTTCCAAACGATATTAGAATTGAAGGGCATACGGATAATACGCCGATTAATACGCCGCAGTATCCATCCAATTGGCATCTTTCGGCTAACAGAGCTTTGAACACGGGATTTTATTTAATTAATGTAGAAGGCATCTCGCCGGATAAAGTTACAATTGTTGGCAACGGAGAATACAAACCGATTGCATCTAACGATTCGGTTCAAACGCGGGCAAAAAACAGAAGAGTAGATTTAGTAATTCTTAAGTGAGTAAATATGAAAATCAGAACACATCAATTCGGTGATGTTGAATTTACCGAAGACAAAATAATTAACTTCGATAACGGTTTGTTCGGTTTCGAAGATTTGAAAAAATATTTGTTCATCAAACCGGACGACAGTTTTTTCTATTGGCTAAACTCAATTGAAAATGCTGATATTGCATTTCCAATGTTCGGTATCAGAGTAATTGATGAAGAATTTCCGCAGGAGGATTATTTTGAAGCGTTTGGAATTGTTACACTAAATTCCGACCCTTTGAAGATAACGGTAAATCTTAAAGCGCCTGTTTACATAAATCAAAATTTGAAATCCGGTTTTCAAAAAATAATTGATACCGATAAATATCCGGTTCACTACAACTTATTTACTGAATAAAGGCAGCTATGTTAGTTCTAACACGAAAAATTGACGAGGAAATAAAAATCGGTTCCGATATTACGATTAAAGTTCTCTCTATCTCAGAAAACCAGATTAAAGTTGGCATTAAAGCGCCAAAGGATGTACAAATTTACCGCAACGAAGTTTACGATAAGGTAAAAGAAAGTACAATCGAAGCTTCGCGCGCAAGCGTTCAAAAACAAACTGATTTACTCAAGTACAAAATTCAGAAGGTCAAATAAAAAATGGATTTAGAAAACGATAGAATAAAAATTTTAGTTGTTGACGATGCAGACATTATCAGAAATTCTCTCAAAAAATTTCTTTCGGAATATGATCTGGAAGTAATTACATGCAGCGATGGTTTGGAAGGGCTGCAGAAAGTTCTGGAATACAAACCCAAATTAATTTTTCTCGATCTGATGATGCCAAATTTAGACGGCATCCGCCTGTTGAGAGTATTAAAAGTGATGGAAGAAGTGAGGAACATTCCTGTTATTGTTATCAGCGGTCATACCGATAAGATGAACGTTCTTGCTGCAATGGAAGCCGGAGCCGAGAGAATTATATCCAAACCTCTTACAAAAGATATTCTTGTTAAAAACATCAACGAGGTTCTCGGAAGCAATTTCTTATCGAACACAAATAAATTCATCAACCTCACTAACTCCGAAAAAGAACAGATGGCAGCCGAACTGCGTAAGTATTTTATCAACAGTCTTGTGAATAAAAAAGAAACTCTAAAACAATCCTTAAACCATAAGAACAAAGATTTGTTAAAATTAGTCGTACACGAGTTGAAGGGCTCCAGCGGTACAGCCGGGTTCAATAACATTTCCGATATTTGCCGCGAATTGGAAAATATAATTTTAGCCCCAAACTCTACCTGGGAAGAGATTGAAGAAAAATGTTCTTTACTAATAGACAGTTTTAGTAATGTAGAAATATCTCTATACAAATAGGGGGCAGAAGATGTTTGTAATCATAGGGTTGGTTGTAGTTTTAGCGTCGGTTGTAATTGGATTTACAGTTGCCGGAGGAAATGTTGTTTTGCTGATTCAAATTTCTGAATTCATTACGATCGGCGGCGCTGCTATTGGCAGCATTTTAGTCGCATCGCCCCTGTCGTTAATCAAAAAGATGGCAACTATGATTCCGGAAATTTTTAAGCATTCAAAAAATAGTAAAGAAGACTACATGCAAATGTTAAAATCATTCAGCGATCTTTTTTTGATAGCACAGAGAGAAGGATTACTTACGATTGAAAAACATATTGAAGACCCTGATAAAAGCGAAATACTTAGCCGCAGCAAAAAATTTATTGAAGACACGAACAGA
>JBFLWC010000382.1:0-7355 GCA_040758415.1 Bacteroidota bacterium
AAATTTTTGCATGTTTTTATTTGAGCATTCATACTAGACTCTACTGGAATAAAATTTTTCTAAGAATGGAATAAATTTTTCTTTAACAGATTTGAATGAAACATTGTGTAAAGTCGCTTCTTCTGTCAATATACAATCGAATGGCGATTTATATGGCGACCAAATTTTGTCTTTTGTTTGATACTTCACATAAAGACCGAATACAGGTTTTTCAAAAGCTGATGCTATATGAACGATTGATGTATCTGGTGTAAAAAGCATATCTAATTTCTGAATCATAGCAGAGAACTCAGTAAAAATATGTCTATAAAAGATTGGAATTTTGTTACCGGCTATATCCATTGCGTTTTTAAGATCTTTCTCTGCGCATAATAAAACCAAATTTATATCATAACTTGACAATTCTAAAATAAGCCGCTTAAAATTTTGTACACCCCAGAAGCGGGCATCGCTTCCGGCTGAAATATTTATTCCGAGTAAGAATTTTTTTTCAGCAAAATTTTTCTTCAAAAAAAGTTCCGACTTTTGTATTGAAGCATCAGAAGGAGAGAATATCACGTTCGCTTTTGAGTAATCAATTTTTATATTAAATAATTTTCCAAATTCAAGCACGCGATCAATCACATGATATTTTGATGGATCTAGTTTATCAATTGTGTGTGTGAATAATTTTTCATTATTTTTCTTCAAAGCAAATTTATAATCGCTTTTTATAAAAGCTATTAAATAACTCACAGTAGAAGAAACATCATCATGTAAATCAACAATAACATCGAGACCGATTGAGTTTATTAGTTTGATTAAGTAAAGAATTCCTTTAAAATTTTTACGATAGATAATTATCTCGTCAGCAAGTTTGGTGTTCTCAAAAATAAAATAATTATTACTGCTGGCAAGCAAATAGACTTTACAGCCAATTTGCTCCTTGATTTCCTTCAATAACGGCGTTGTAATAAGAGCATCACCAATTCTGTTTAAGCGAATGAAAAGAATTTTGGAATTTTTTGTAAAATGTGGTGGAGAACTTTTGTCTGATCTTTTTCTTAAAAAGAGAAGAAAAAGAAGTAATATCCTGCGAAAGTATATTTCTATTTTTTTCAAGATGAAATGGCTAATTTATTTTTAGTAATTAAGTTTTCTATTTTTTCTAATACATCTTCAATAGCAAGATCACGAAAGCATTCGTGGTTTCGCGGGCATTCAAGTAAATTACATTCTATACAATCTAATTCGTTTAACCGTATCCATTCATGTTTTTCTCCAAAGGGTCCTTGCAGATACGGACTTGTTGGGCCGTGTAAACTTAATACCGGAGTTCCAACTGCAGTAGAAATGTGCATTGGTCCGCTGTCGTTCGCAACTAAAATAGAGCATTTGGAAATCAATGCAGCAAGTTCTTGAATTGAAGTTTCTGGAGCAATAACTGATTTGTTTTCAAGTTGGGAATGAATTATTCGTGCATCGCTTTCATCGGATTTACCCCACAGTATAATTATTTTTGCGTTGAACTTATCTATTAACGCTCTGGAAATTTCAGCAAACTTTTCCGGTTCACATTTTTTGGAAGGCCATCCTCCAGTAGGACAAACACCAACTACAAAACCTTCTTGTGAAAAATTCTCGTTAAAATATTTTTTTGCAAAGAGTAATGCAGTTTCATCAATAGAAAAATGAAGTTGTTTAATTGTGTGTTCAACACCGAGTAACTTTAGTGTTTCTAAATGAAGTTGTGCAGCGTGAAATTTGTTGCGTTCTTCCGGTCCAAAAAAATTATATGCATAAGTTCTTCCGCGGTAAGGAAACCCGACTCTATATTTCGCCCCGCTAAAAAAAGTTATAATCGCTGTGCTCGGGTTTGAGAAGAAATCAAAAACCAGATCGTAATTCTCTTTTCTAATTTTTGAAATAGTGGCAATTTTCTTCCAAAAATTTTCGCGATTAAAAATCAAAACCCGGTTAATCTCTTTCAAACCGCTTAACCCGGGTTGAGAAGGTTTTTCAACTAAATAATCAATTTGTGCTAAAGGAAAATCTTTTTTCAAATTATCAAGCACCACTGTCGAAAGAACAACGTCGCCAATTCCACGCAACTTAATAATGAGAATTTTTTTTATGTCGTTTTTATTTAGCGATGTAAAATTCAAATTGTGTATTTTCTGGTTACTAAATAAGTCTTCATAAGAAGATATAATTTGGATTTAACTTCACATTTCACGAGATTAATTTACAAAGAAACAGTTATAGCATCAATGAAGCAAAGAGAGATAAATAACTTTTCAAAATCGCAGGAGAAAAAATGAACTTAAAAGGAAGAACAGCAATTGTAACAGGCGGGGCAATGGGAATTGGTTTTGCAACAGCAAAATTACTTGTAAATGAAGGTTGTGTTGTTACACTTTGGGATATTAATCATGACGAATTGCAGAAAGCAAAATTAGAATTAGAACAAGTTGGTGGAAAAGTATTTGCACATTATTGCGATGTTACAGATAAAAATAGAGTATACGAATTAACAGAAATAGCTCATAGCGAGATGGGTTCGGTTGATATTCTTATTAACAACGCTGGCTATGTAAAAGGAGGAGAACTTCTTGACCATTCCGACGAAGTATGGGAAAAAACTGTGAACGTCAATCTCACTTCGATGCTTTATACAATTAGAGCAGTTCTTCCTTCTATGTATAAAAAAAATTCTGGTCATATCGTAAATATTTCATCAGCATCCGGATTACTTGGCGTTGCCGGACTTTCAGTTTACGCTGCAACTAAATGGGCAGTATGGGGTTTAACTGAATCAATGAGATTTGAGAGTTGGAATAATGGCAAGAAAGGAGTGAGATGGTCGTCTGTTCATCCGAGTTATCTTGCTAAAGGGTTGTTTGAAGGAGCGAAGTTGGGTTTTTGGGGAAACCTCATTGTTCCTTTAGTAAAAAGTCATAACGTAATTGCTCAAGCTATAGTTTATGGTGCGTTGAAAAAAAGAAAATATATAGTACGACGACCAAGAAGTCTGCGATTGGCAATTTTTCTGCGCGGTATTTTACCGGATTTAGTTTTCCAAAAATTGATGATAGTTTTGGGTGTGCATCGCAGCATGGAAACGTGGCGAGGCAGAGAAAAATAATTTTGGGACAACCTCTAAGAATTCTAATCTTCTATCGGTTTGCACTCTTCCGGAATTTCCGGTTTGACGAGCAAAACGTTTTCCTTCGTTACGGTTACCTGTCCCAGTTCATGCCGTTTATTTTTGACGACATACTTTTTCAGAGTATAAGTTACCGGCGCCAGTTTAGAAGTTTTAGATTTGCTGTAAAACGCAGCTATGGATGCAGTTTGTTGTAAAATCTTTTTAGGAATTGCTTCTTTAGTATTTTCAACCTTCAATATAACATGAGAACCGCTAACTGATCTTGCATGAAACCAATAATCATTTTGTCTGGCAAACTGTGTCGTAAGCAGATCGTTATTTCTGCTGTTCCTGCCAACAAAAACGTGGTATTTATTTTCTAATAAATAATGACGAAAAGAATAGTTCTCCTTTTTTTCGTCAGAAGGTAACACTTGTGATTTCATTTTCAATTCTTTCTTTAATTGGATTAACTCTTCTTCGCTTTCAATTTTTTCAAATTTCGTGCGTGCGGTAATTAAAGTTCCGTACCTGTTTTTGGTCGAGTTCAATAATTCTTTCGATTTCTGGAATTCAATTTTTTCCGAGCGGGCTTTGTTGTAATAAAAACTAACGTTCTGATGTGGAGATAATTTTTCATCGAGTTGAATTTTTACTTGTTTGCCGGTAACGTAATCTTGAATATCAATCGAGTTCATTCCTTTGTGTATAGAATGAATGTTTGCAAGTAATAGATTTGCGTAATGGTGATAAATATTTTCTTTTGAGCCGGTATAAACACGTGCTTTAAGATTGTTTAGTTTGTTTGATAATTTTTCGATTTCTGCCGTCAAATATTTCTCAATCTCTTTTCTAATATCTTTTACTTTTGATCCGGAATAGTAAAGTGCGAAATATCTATTTAATGCGTCAAAGTAATTATCGAATGTTTTGTAATCATCGGAAGGTTTTATTGAAATGAATGCCGCCGGATGAAAAGCAGGTTTGTATCCATCGGTAAAGTGAACTGCAATCTTTCCGTATTGAATTTCACAAAGCACATCAAAAAGATTTTTTTTGAATTCGCCGTTTCGAGATTCAACTTCTATAAAAATGTCTTTGCCAATAAATGGTAATTTTTTTACGGTTGCTTCATCAATAATATTGTTGATAGAGCTGTAGACGCTTTCTTTAATAAATTCTGTTTTCGAAAGTTCTTCTGCGATATTTTTTCTTTCTTTGTCTGCAGTTTTTTTGAATGAATGTAGGTTATTTTGTTCGTCAAGAAAATACACATTGCTTTTACTGCCTCTGAAAACTATAAATAGTTTTCCAAGTGAAAGAACCAAGCTAATTATTCTTTCGCCGGAAGCAATTTTCATTTCTCCAATAGAAGAGGGAAGAAACTCAACAAAAAAATTAATTGTATTCTTTTTTGCTTTGTGATGTTCATCCTTAATAGTTATGGAATGCTGCTGGGAATTTGTTGAAATTATTATGTGAAAGTTTGGTTTGTCTCTTAAAGGAATGTGAAAAAAGAGTTTATCTTTTTCTTGTGTATAAATTTCAAATATTTTTTTGCCGCGTACAAGCGGCTCTAATTCTTGAATACATCTGAAAAGGTAGAAATAATTTTTATACATACTCGAATAGATAAATTAAAACAAACAAGAAGATAATTAAGGACTTGTTTTTTGCAATCTTTCATCTTTTGTCATTTCAAAAACTTTACGTAATAAATTTGTTTCAGCATCAGAAAGATTTTGATTTCTACGTTCCATAATCAATTTTGCAGCTTCCAATGCTTTATCCACATTATATGTTCTCAAAAAATCCGACCCGCCCCAGCTGAATGATGGAATGTAGCGCGGAGGAAATCCTGCACCGAATATATTGCACGATATGCCAACAATGGTTCCTGTATTAAACATTGTATTAATTGCAGTCTTCGAGTGATCGCCCATTATCAAACCAACAAACTGTAAACCGGTGTTAACATTTTTTCCGTTGATGTGAACAGAAATATTTTCGTAATTGTTTTTTAGGTCACTGTTGTTTGTACTTGCACCAATATTTATCCACCTTCCTAGATACGAATGCCCCATAAATCCTTCGTGCTGTTTATTCGAATAAGAATGAATAATTGAGTGCTCAACTTCGCCGCCAACTTTGCAAACTTCCCCAATGCTTGTGCTGTGATAAATAGAAGCATGCATTTTAACAACTGAATTCTCGCCAATGAATGCAGGTCCCTGAATGGATGAATGTGACATTACCTTTGCGTTCTTTCCAATGTAAATTGGTCCATCCGAAGCATCAAGAAAAACAAACGGTTCTATTATCGCGTTTTTTGATATGAAAATTCTTTTTTTATTTCTAAACTCAACTAACGATTTTTTTTTCAAATCATTTTGCCGAGCTTTATTTGTAATCAGAACAAAGTCATTTTCAATTTCATTACCATTTGCATTTACGAGTTCCCAAGGATATTTAATCAAACCAATACCACTCTCAATACGATTTATATCAACCAAATCATGGAAGCGGATAAATTCAGAATGGGAATCAACTACTAACTGTAAATATTGTCCTGATAGATTTGCAGCTACCATAGAGTTATCATTTCCCAAAAGAAGTGAGTTCTCTTTCAGCTTTTTTATTTGAGTTGCTGAATCGTTCCCGATAAGCAGACGTCCGTTAATGAACAGGATATTTTCTTGCTCGAACTTGTTAACCGGAGTTTTAAGGTTTCGTTCTTCAACACACTCCTGAAGATAACCGCGTGTGTGAAGAATTATTTTTTTGTTTGAAAATCTTGCCGTGATCTTTTCACGAAGTGTCAAAATTCCGCATCTCAAATCATAAACCGGATTTAGATATGTTAGAGGAAGCAGATTTCGGAATCCTTCATCTTCAAAGATGCAAAGAAATGTTTTCATATAATTAGTAGCCAATCTGTTTTTGAATTTGTTTTGATCACACGGATAAATTAATCAAAAAAAACTGCGAGAAGCAAAAATTTAGAAGAAGCAGACTGCTGTTATGCGGTTAATTTTGCGATGAAGAATTCGTTTAATATATTTCAGTTATGAAAATGCCTGTAAAAAAAGTCTGGAATAATGCGCTAATCATCCTGGTAATAACAGTAGGTGTTTTGTTCATATTTGATTATATACTCCTTCCGTATTACGTAAGCGGGAAAGAATTAAAAGTGCCGGAAGTAGTTGGCAAACACAAAGAGGAAGCAATCAGAATACTTCAAGATGCAAACTTGAATCCAATCGTTCAAACATCGCGCTTCGATCAACAGTATCAAAAAGACCATGTAATTTTTCAAAAACCATCTTCAGGCAACATAGTTAAAGAGAATAGAAGGATTTATCTTACAATCAGCGGCGGTGAACCTCTTATTAAAATGCCGTCGTTAATAAGCAAAACTGTGCGCGATGCAATGGTAACTTTAGAACGCTTAGGTTTATCGTTAGGTAAGATTGACTCAGTCGAATCAGAGCTTCCGGCTAACACAATTGTTGAGCAGCAATACTTTGAAGGAAGAGAACTTGCTAAGGGAACAAATGTGAACGTTAAGGTTAGTTATGGGCCGATGGTTGGAATGATTCGTGTTCCGAATATTCTTGGACGTCCGTTAGCAGAAGCAGAAAATATTTTAAAATCACATTCACTTAAAATTGGTGTTAGAACTTATATCCACTCTGCATCACTTTTACCGAATACTGTTGTTGACCAGCAGCCAGGCGAAAATACTTTAGTCAACATTGGCGATAGTGTTAATGTTGTTTTAACACAGAGTAAGTTTGGTGAAGTTAAATGAACAAGAAGAAAATCATTGCGGCGTCAATATTATCGGCAGATTTTTCAAACTTATCTCAACAAATTCGCTTTGTTGAACTTGGCGGCGCTGATTGGATTCATTGTGATGTTATGGATGGAAAATTCGTTCCTAATTTAACATTCGGACCAATTATTGTTAAAGCTGTGCGAAAAATTACTAAGCTGCCTCTTGATGTTCATTTGATGATTAAGAACCCGGATGCCTTTATAGAAAAATTTATTGAAGCCGGCGCTGATTATATAACTGTGCATCAGGAAGAAGTTGTTCATTTAAACAGAACAATAACAAAGATACATGAGTTAGGTGCAAAAGCCGGGGTTGCCATAAATCCTTCAACACCTACATCAACGCTTGTTGAGGTTCTTGAAATGGTTGATCTACTTTTGGTTATGTCTG
>JBFLWC010000383.1:0-4199 GCA_040758415.1 Bacteroidota bacterium
AATTTAGACTTGTAGAAAATCATTCGATTTATAAAATAGTGAGGGTTCAAATTGGATATTACAGCACTCAACGAAAAAATTAGAAGAGAGAGCGAATTCATTGATGTTCTTTTCAATGAAATCGGAAAAATTATTGTTGGACAAAAAGCAATGCTCGAACGTCTTGTGGTCGGGTTGCTTTCAAACGGACATGTGCTGCTCGAAGGCGTTCCCGGCTTGGCAAAGACACTTGCAATCAAATCTCTTGCAGCATCAATGAAAGCAAAATTTCAACGGATACAATTCACGCCGGATTTACTCCCTGCAGATTTAATAGGAACACTAATTTATAATCAGAAAGAGGGAAACTTTACGATAAAAAAAGGACCGGTCTTTGCAAATTTTATCCTTGCAGATGAAATCAACCGCGCACCGGCTAAAGTTCAGAGTGCACTTCTCGAAGCTATGCAGGAAAGACAAGTTACAATAGGAGAGTCTACATTTAAGTTAGATGATCCATTCCTTGTGCTTGCAACACAAAACCCGATTGAACAGGAAGGAACATATCCTTTGCCCGAAGCGCAGGTGGATCGTTTTATGTTGAAGGTGAAGATTAGTTATCCTTCACGCCAGGAAGAACAAAAAATTATGAAGCTCAACACTTCTACAGATAATACATCGGTCAATGCAGTGATTAACCCCGAAGATATTTTAAGAGCGCGCAAACTCGTTCAAGAAATTTATGTTGATGAAAAGATTGAGAAGTATATTCTTGATATCGTATTTGCAACACGCAGCCCGAAAGATTTTGGATTGGATGAATTATCTGATCTCATAAGTTATGGTGGATCGCCGCGCGCGTCAATTAATCTTGCTATGGGTGCACGTGCAATGGCTTTTATACGCCGCAGAGGTTATGTAATTCCGGAAGATGTTCGTTCGATTTGTTCGGATGTGCTGCGTCATCGAATTGCTGTTACTTACGAAGCTGAAGCCGAAGACATAACTTCTGAAACAATTATCTCAAAAATTTTGAACAAGATAGAAGTACCATGATAGATAGTCATTAGTCAATTGTCATTAGTCATTCAAAAAATAATGACCAATGACCAATGACCAATGACCAATGACCAATGACCAATGACCAATTATGTTGACTAAAGAACTACTCAAACAGGTAAAACAAATCGAGATTCGTACACGCGGTGTTGTGAACGAAGTTTTCTCCGGTGAATATCATTCCGTGTTCAAAGGAAGAGGGATGGAATTCTCAGAGGTTCGCGAGTATAATTTTGGCGATGACATTCGAGGCATTGATTGGAATGTTACTGCGCGATTCGGTCATCCTTACATTAAAATTTTTGAAGAGGAACGCGAATTAACTGTGATGCTGCTAGTTGATATGAGCGGTTCACTTCTTTTTGGTTCGGTTGAAAAAACTAAGCAGCAAATAGCAGCAGAGTTAAGTGCGATACTTGCTTTCTCCGCTTTGAAGAATAACGATAAAGTTGGTTTGATTTTATTTACCGATCGAATTGAAAAGTTTGTTTCACCAAGAAAAGGAAAAAGCCACGCGCTGAGAATTATACGAGAAGTTCTTTCCTTCGAGCCGCAAGGAAATCAAACAAACATTCGCCAGGCGCTTGAGTATTTTAATCATACTATTAAGAAAAAAGCTATTGTATTTTTGATCTCAGATTTTATTGACAGCGGCTACGATAAAGTTTTACGAATAGTTGGCAAAAAACATGATTTAATCGGTATTGTTCTGCGCGACCCGCGCGAAAAATCTTTGCTCGATGCAGGATTAATAAAATTCCGCGATGCAGAAACCGGTGAAATTCGTTTTCTTGATACAGCCAACAAAGCCGTGCGTCAGTCAATTGAAGATGAACACAAACGGCGGATGGAATACAGACGGCAGCTTTTTGTTTCGAGCAGATTGGATTCGATTGATATAGAAACTTCTGGTTCGTATATAAAGCCGCTTGTTGATTTCTTCAAACTACGGGAGAAACGATGGTAGGTTTTTTTTCAAACGACGACCAAAGAAATAGAACGCAGAGAGCGGGCGTAACCCATAAATTTTTTGCTAATCTCCACCTGATCATTTTTCTCTTGTTGTTAATTTTTTTTAACACATTTCGCGCACAAAATATAACCGTTAGCGCATCAACAGATACGAACAGCTACAAAGTTGGAGACTA
Source organism: Bacteroidota bacterium (assembly GCA_040758415.1). Classification (GTDB taxonomy): domain Bacteria; phylum Bacteroidota; class Ignavibacteria; order Ignavibacteriales; family Melioribacteraceae; genus Fen-1258. The sequence continues at coordinate 2,187 of JBFLWC010000383.1, forward strand.
CATAAAATTTCAGCTCGAACTCAGATACGATAAAAATGTAAAAACAGAAATGCCGCCCGTAAAAGACAGCATTAAAGTTCTAGAATTTATTCAAGCGCTGCCGGTTGATAGCAGCGAAGAGAATTCAAAAATAATTAAGCGATACAACTATTTTTTTTCAAGATACGATTCATCGCAGGTAACAATTCCACCGCTAAAAATTTTTTATACAGTTGGAAGCGATACAACAAAAAAGTTTTTGGCATCGAACCCGATCACTATTACTGTTAAAACTCTTAAGGTAAATTCTCGGGAAGATATTCGCGATGTAAAAGAGCCAATGAACCTTCCGTTGAATTGGCTGTTAATTGCACTCGCTTCTTTTGTGGTTCTTGCACTGCTTGTAGCTGCTTACTTTCTATACAGATATTACAAAAAGAAAAAAGCAATAAAAGAAAATGTTCAACCGGAAGTAAAAATACCTCCACACGAAATTGCGCTTGCAAAACTTTCTGAACTCGAGCAGAAAAAACTTTGGCAAAACGGATTGGTGAAACAGTATCACAGCGAAGTAACCGGGATTGTTCGTCAATACTTTGAAGATAGATTCAGCTTTCGCGCGTTAGAAATGACATCGGCTGAAATTCTTGCAGTGCTGGATTATTTAGAGGAAGGTAAAAAGATTGTTGAGACGTCAAACAATTTTTTCAGCAATGCAGATCTTGTAAAGTTTGCAAAATTCTTGCCGATGCCGGATGTAAACGAAGAGATGATGAAACAAGCATACAAGATTGTTAATCAAACAATTTTACCTGCCGAATTGGCTGGCGCTGAGTTGCAGCCGCAAAGTGTAAGCGAGTAGAAAAATGTTGGGTGATATAAAATTTGCTTATCCTTTTGTTCTGTGGCTTTTGTTTCTTCTTCCTGTAATTGCGTACTGGTATTGGAAAAAGCGTGATGCAATTTCTCCGAACCTTACTTTTTCCTCTTTACAAATTTTTGGCGGCGCTCCGAAAACGTTAAAAGAAAAACTTGTACATATACCTGCGTGGTTGAGAATTGCTGCACTTGCATTTTTTATTATTGCTGCAGCGCGGCCGCAAAGTTTTTCCAGCGGAGAAAATATTTATACCGAAGGAATTGACATTGCAATGCTGCTTGATATTTCCGGAAGTATGCTTGCAGAAGATTTCAAACCGAACCGCGTTGAAGCTGCAAAAAAAGTTATTGATGATTTCATTGCCGGAAGAACAAACGACAAAATCGGTCTCGTTATTTTTGCCGGAGAGAGTTTTACGCAATGTCCTTTAACAATTGATTACAATATTCTTCGTAATCTGCTCAAAGAAATCCACACCGGAATGATTGAAGACGGAACTGCTATTGGAAATGCTATTGCAAACGGAGTAAATCGTTTGAAAGAGAGTAAAGTTAAAAGCAAAGTTATTATTCTTTTAACAGACGGCGTTAATAACCGGGGAGAAGTTGACCCGATTACTGCTGCGCAAATTGCCCAAAAGTTCGGAGTAAGAATTTACTCGGTAGGTGTTGGAACCATTGGTGAAGCGCCGTATCCGTTTCAAACTCCCTTTGGAATTCGCTATCAGATGGTACCTGTGGAGATTGACGAAAATGTTTTGAAACAAATCTCCAATATTACCGGCGGGAAATATTTCCGCGCTACTAACAATAGAAAATTGGTTGAGATTTACGAGGAGATTGACCGTCTAGAAAAAACACGCGTTGAGGTTACATCATATAGAAACGCAAAAGAACTTTTTTACGGATGGGCGTTTATCGGATTATTTTTACTTCTTGCTGATGTTGCTTTGTCTAGAACTTATTTGAGAAAATTACCTTAATGGAATTGAGAATTACTTTTGATAAATCCGATAAATGAAAAAATAATAACGGACAAATAAATTGATACGATTTGCAAATAGCGAATATCTTTATCTGCTCTGGATTGTACCTGCATTGATTGCACTCTATTGGTATACAATACAGAAGCAGGACAAAACTCTTGAGAAGTTT
>JBFLWC010000384.1:0-3315 GCA_040758415.1 Bacteroidota bacterium
AATTGCTTCGTTAAAAGAAAAATCATGCATATGCCCTCCGTCCATTGCAGCAAATTTTTGTCCTTCCAGTGTGAAATCAGCATAGGCTACAGAACTATCTTCATCAGGTTTCTGTCCGGCTTCGTACCTGAAGAAATTACCCGGTTTGGCATCTTTAAAAACTGATGTATAAAAATTAATTGATTCTTCGGCTTTACCGCTATTTTTTGTGAACATCAAAGAAGGAATAATTTTTTGCTCTATTTCACCTGTAGAAATAATTATCTGCCAGGATACTCCGAATTTATCCTTTACCCATCCGTATTTTTCGCTGAAAGGATATTTATCAAGCGCCATTAAAACTTTTCCGCCGGCAGAAAGCTTATTCCATAACTCTTCAACTTCCTTTGCAGTCTTACCGTAAACAAAAAAAGAAACTGATGGATTAAGTTTGAAAGCCGGTCCGCCGTTTATAGCGGTAAACTCTTGCCCATTAATATTAAATGACGCAGTCATAACAGATCCTTTTTTCTGTCCTGAAGCGCCTGCGCTGGATTCATCATAGTGAGTTGTGCTTCCTGTTTTAGAATTTTTTCCGCCAAAGGCGGAAAAAACGGAGACATAAAACTTTACTGCCTCCTCTGCATTACTATCGAACCATAGAAATGGGGTTATCTTTTGCATGATTTATTTCCTCCTATATTTTTTTGTAATGAAGTACAACTACGCCTGACTTAAACTTGTCCGTGTCCACAAGTTCAAGTTGTCTGTTGTAATGATTTAATTTTTCTGGCATGCCATCCCTTTGGGAAAACAAGCGTCTTCCCCCTCCCAAAACAATCGGCTGAACCAAAAACCAGCATTCATCAATCAAGTCTCGTTTCATAAAAGTTGAGGCGATACTGATGCCGCCAACCGAAATATTATTTCCAGATTGTTCCTTCAGCTTCAAAACCTCTTCTAGCATATTTTCTTTAATCTGTTTGGTGTTCTTCCAGCCTTCCATCGCAGCAGCTTCGGAAGAGAGAGGAATTTTATCTAAAGTTCTTGAAAAAACAATCTTGGGCAGACTATTAATTTTGTTGGCGAACTCAATCATGCTCTTTGTAGCTTGGGGATCCGAAGGCGCTTTTGACCAGTAGCTTTCAATAAGTTGATAAGTCTTGCGGCCAAACAATACAATATCTACCGTGCCTAATAAATTGGCATAAAAATCGTGCAATTCGTCATCGGCAATGCCAGAAGTATGATCTGCATAACCGTCAATGGTTATATTTATTGCAAAAATTAATTTTCTCATTTCTACCATACCTTTCTGAATGAAAATCTGTTAGTCTACATCGGTTTATAGCAAAGTAAAACTATGCCGCTCTTAAATATTTTTGTTTCTGTGAGCTTCAGATCGAGTTTACTTTTTGAACCCTTGAACATAGTTGTACCTTTGCCAATAGCTACCGGATCAATCATAATCTGATACTCATCAATCAAGCCGGCATCTGCAAATTGGGTAACAATACTCCCGCTTCCGAGGATTACCATATCCAATCCCTTTGACTTCTTCATCCTTTTCATTTCTTGCACAATGTCTCCGCCAATTACTTTAGTGTTTTTCCATTCGGCTTTTTTCATTGTGTTGGAAAAAACAATTTTCTGCGATCGATTCATTCCTTTCGCAGTTTCCGGAAATTGTTCTGCAGCCATTTCCGTTGGCTAGAAGCTGTACATCATTTCGTAAGTTCTTCTTCCGAAGAGAAGTATTCCTTCACTTTGCAGTGATTCGTCTGAATATTTCATTTCTTCTCCGCCATGTCTGTGCCAGCTAATGTCATGGTTGGGACCTTCAAAGAATCCGTTAAGTGTTACAAAGTTGAATACGTTTAACTTTCTTATGTTGATTTCCTTTCGCTGTCTCAAAGCTTACGATATTATTCCGCAGCTACATATTTATTTCCGGAGCGCATCTGATAAAGTTTTCCGCCGATGACAGCAAACGGAACACTCAACACAACGCCGCCGATATTGTACCACGCCGCAACCAAGTTCCACATCGCAATTGTGCCAATCATCCATACGACCGAAGCGATGATACCTGAAATCAAAACGGCTATTTCAGCTTTATCTTTGGCAATCATTGCGGTTATATAGGCGCTGCCGATTTGATAAACCGCACGATAGGTGAATGCAACTATCAATAAACCGGTATCAAAGAACGGCTGCCCGGGTGGGGGAAAAATTCCTGCCGAATGAAAAACTGCATCTGTGGCAACGGATAATAGCGCGCCGGCAATCCATCCAACAAGTATGGAAAAAATAATTCGTTTCATTTTTATTCCTTTCGAAATTGCTCCCAATTCTGTTTAATGAGTAAATAGACTTCAAAATTTTAGTTTATTGCTGCCTTCACTTTCTTAGCTGTATAAAAATAAAATCAAACGCAAAACCTGCATAGGCTCATTCTTTAACACGCTTAGGTATTTGCGGAATAATAAGTGCAAGTGCACCAAGTGTTTTAAAAACAATAAATGCGTTTCCAAAATACTGGGGATAGCCTAAATGGCGAAGACCCTCTTTAGCCATTTCAGTTTGAAAACTGAACACCGGCATCACTCCTTCAAAAAGGAAAATGAATCCGGTTGCCACCCAAAAAATTATTTTTGCAGTCTTCATATTCTAACCTTGCTTATTGAAACTTATCATCCATTGAACGCCGAATTTATCTGCAAACGATCCGTAGTAATCTCCCCAAAACTGATCAGCCATTGGCATTTCAACATTTCCACCGGCGGATAAACCGTTAAATAATTTGTCTGCCTCTTCTCTGCTTTCTGTATGAATGGAAATGTGCACATTGTTTCCAACCGTAAGATTAAATCCCATTGATTCCGGTGCATCTGTTCCCATTAAAACATTATCTTTACCAAGCGGCAAAGCAACATGCATAATTTGATTTTTGGCATCTGCCGGAATGTTGCCTGCTTCCGGGGTATCTTTGAAACGCATCAGCATTCTAAACTCTCCGCCAAAGACAGACTTATAAAAGTTGAACGCTTCTTCAGTCTTTCCGTTAAAGTTTAAGTATGGATTTACATTCAACATAACTTTCTCCTTTTACTTATTGATGTGTGTTTTATTTAACAAAAAATTTTCTCCTTTAATTCGATTCCTTTTCGCAAATTTTCTCAAGACAAAAAGTTGTTCTAAAAAATTTCTAAATTATTTTACTATTATGGTTATCAGAAGAAAGTTCAAATAAAAATCAGCGATAATCTGTTTCAATCGGGCTTGCCTGTTTTTCCGACCGCTTATCTATTTTAATACTAACTTACTGTCTTAACT
>JBFLWC010000385.1:0-4964 GCA_040758415.1 Bacteroidota bacterium
CCACCGCCGGAAAATCCTCCAAAACCGCTGCTTCCGCCTCCAAAACCACCCCATCGGCTGCTGCTTCTACCGCTGCCCATAGAACTCAGAATTATCCATGGTAAAACTCCGCCTCCGCCGCCACCCCGTCCGCCACGCCGAAAAATGCTTGTGATAATTATAAAAGCGATAACCAAAAAGATGAAAGGAAATCCTTTTCCGTTTCTCTCTTTTTTTCCACCGCTTTTATATTCGCCCCGAGTTGCCTCTATAATTGCTCGAAGCCCTGCAGAAACTCCGGCATAATAATCTCCCTGTTTGAAATATGGACGGACTTCATTTCTTAGGATTGAATTTGAGAGTGCATCTGGAAGCGCGCCTTCTAATCCGTAACCAACTTCTATTCTCATCTTGCGATCTTTTTTAGCAACGAAAAATAAAACTCCATTATTGTTTTTTGCCGAACCGATTTTGTTTTTTGCAGCTGTTTGATATGTGTAATCCTCCATCGGATAACCATCAAGTGTTGTTATCATTAGAAAAACAATTTGGTTGGAAGTTGAGTCGTCAAATTTTTTGAGTGCAGAATTTAGAGCATAGAGTTCGGAGTTTGATAAAGTATTTGTGAAATCATTCGCATAATTTTTTAAAATCGGGAACTCGGTCTGAGCATTCAGAAATAATAACGGCAGAAAGAAAAAGAAAATTATTTTTTTCATTTATGAACTTTTCACTCTAAATTCTAAAGTCTACACTCACTCCGGCAGATCAGGGCAATTGGTGTACAGCATTAAAACTGTACTTTAGGTGCCAGATCGGATCCGGCAGCAGCTTTGAAATACTCTTTTTCCCTGAACCCACCAAAGTTAGCAATAATTGCTGCGGGAAATTTTTTTATAGCTGTATTATATTCTTGAACAACCTGTGTAAATTTTTGTCTCTCAACAGTAATTCTATTTTCCGTTCCCTCAAGCTGAGCCTGTAATTGTAAAAAATTTTCGTTCGCTTTAAGCTGGGGATAATTTTCGGAAACAACTAACAGACGCGATAACGCGCTGCTCAATCCATCCTGAGCTTGCTGGAATTTTTGAAACGCTTGAGGGTCGCTAAGTTGATCGGCAGAAAGTTTTACCTGACCAACTTTTGCACGCGCTTCTGTAACTGCTGTGTAAGTTTCTTTTTCAAAGTTGGCAACGCCTTTAACTGTTGCCACCAGGTTGGGAACTAAATCCGCCCTTCTTTGATAAACGTTTTCAACCTGACTCCAGGATTGTTTTACTCCTTCGTTCAACCCAACCATTTTATTATAAATCCCCACTCCCCACCCAACAACAGAAATGATTAGGATAACAATAACAGCAACAACACCTAATGCAATTAATAGACCTTTCTTCATTTGTCCTCCTTTGTTAGAAAGTATTGAACCTACAGCTCACAGTGTTTAGCTTTTAGCATTTAGCTGAAAGCTGATCCGCCGAAGGCGGGCTAATTTAGTTAAACTTCTCATCGGTGCTGGAGTTCTTTTGCTGATAAATTAATTTCTTCCTTCTCTTAATGCTTTCTCTAACAAATCCATAACATTTAATTCTTTTGCCCATCGTTTTATGTATTCTAAGTCTAAGGAATCGCCTTGCACTTTGATTACTCCCAACACATCAAGCCATTGGCGTTCGGAGAGCTGGTTTCCGGATTTATACCATTCCAGCTTGTTTAGAACAATATCTTCGGGCGAACAAAGATACATTTTAATTGAGCCGGTTTCATCATCAGTTGACTTGATGAGATTGTAAGTTAGATACCAAGTCAACATCCAACGTTGATCTTGCAATTCCGTATGCTGAGCTAGCAACAGACCCGCCTACATAATACAACACACCTAATTCTTCAAACGTTTTTACAACAGGTCGCAAGACTTCTGCTATTTCAGATTTATTCATTACCGTTTCGTATTAAATAATCACGAAGTTGTAGAGCTAACTTATCGCCATAATGATATTTAACAAAAAGTAGATCCAATTCTTTTTTGCTCAATGCAGGGTTAGCTCGTGCAATTGCTCTTTTAGAAAGTTGTATTGTTGTTGAAGTTAACGATTGCATAAGTGCTAATCTTTCAGCAATACTCGCTTTTCTAAGAAGAGAAATTTGAAACCTTTCTACTTCCGGATTTGTATCGCTTGATTGAGTTACCATAAAACTTCTCGTTGGTTAATTTGTTAAACTTCTCATCGGCGCTGGAATTCTTCCACCGCGCTTAACAAATCCAGCACAGCTGATTGTTCTCACTTCCATGACCGGCGCCCTACCTAAAAGTCCTCCGTAATCAACCATATCACCAACTTTTTTTCCATAAGCGGGAATAATTCTTACGGCAGTTGTTTTATCGTTTATAATTCCAATTGCAGCTTCATCAGCAATTATTCCTGCAATAGTTTCAGCCGATGTATCGCCCGGGATAGCAATCATATCAAGGCCAACAGAACAAACTGCAGTCATTGCCTCTAATTTTTCTAAAGATAAATTTCCTGCTTGAACAGCGCGGATCATTCCGGCATCTTCGCTAACAGGAATAAATGCGCCGCTCATTCCACCAACAGAAGAGCTTGCCATCAATCCGGCTTTTTTTACTGAATCATTCAACATAGCCAATGCAGCCGTTGTTCCGGGGGCGCCAACGTCTTCAACGCCCATTGCTTTCAAAATATCTGCAATGCTATCGCCTTCGGCGGGAGTTGGCGCCAAAGAAATATCAACAATGCCGAAGGGGATTCCATTTTTCTCAGCAACCTTTTTACCAATAAGTTCACCGGCGCGTGTGATTTTGAAAATTGTTTTTTTGATAACTTCAGAGAGCTGCTGTAAATCAACGTTACCTGCCTGACGAATTGCCTCCAGCACAACACCGGGACCGCTGATTCCAACGTTGAGAGCAATTTCCGACTCGCTTACACCGTGAAATGCACCGGCGACAAATGGATTATCTTCAACTGCATTTGCAAAGACAACAAGTTTAGCGCAACCGATTGAATCATGTTCTTTGGTTTTTTCTGCAATAAGTTTGATTACTTGGCTCATCATATTGACAGCGTCCATATTGATACCCGCTTTTGTTGAGCCGATATTAACACTTGAGCAAACGCGCTTTGTTTCAGAGAGAGCAAAAGGAATTGACTTGATCAATTCACGTTCTCCGTTTGTCATTCCTTTTTGCACTAGTGCAGAAAAACCGGCTATGTAATCTATCCCTATTTCTTCTGCAGCTAGATCTAATGTTTTGGCAATTTCAACAAATTCTTCTGCCATATAAGAATCAAAAGGAATTGATATTGGCGTTACTGAAACGCGTTTGTTGGCAATTGAAATTCCGTATTGTGCCTCGACTTCTTTTGCAAGTTTTACATGCTGTTTTCCGTAACGAATAATCTTATCATAAATTTTTTGTTTTGTTACTTCGATGTTGCGGTCATGGCAGTTGCGCAGACTGATTCCCATAGTAACGGTTCTAATATCAAAATGTTCTATTTCCGTCATCCGGATAGTTTCGAGTATTTCTTCAAACTCGTAGGGCATATTTTTGTTTGTTGAATGTTGTTTGTTGATTGTTGAAGGTTGATAGTTGAACGTTGATTAATTTTAAGTACCTTACTTTTTAAAAATAGTTTTTCCATAAGGATGACTGCCAGGAAACATTTTTAACGCACTAAGGAATTTATGTATGCGCTTAATCTTGGGCTTAATTCGTCAATGATTTTTTTAATAGTATTAATATTCTGTGTTGTCAATAAATTTCGTTTTACTGCTAAAGATCTTGCCATTTTAGCTCCGCTCAACAATTAATATTGAATCTACAGTATCAAACAGCAACAATCAACAAACGACCATCAACTTACAACTATCAACAAACAACCATCAAATACGATGCATGTATCTAAACACATCTTCATGCTGTAAATAAATTTTTACTTTTAAAGATTCTGCAACTTTGTTCATCTCTTCCTGAATTTCTTTTAGATCTTTATGCGATGAAGTAATATCAATTACCATTATCATTGTAAAGAAATCGCCAAGAAGTTTTTGGCTTAGGTCTTGAATATCGCAGTTGGCATCTCCAAGCGCTTTTGTTACGCCGGCAACAATTCCCGGATGATTCAATCCGAACGATGTCAAAATCACGCGGCCGGATGAGCCATCACTTTTTTCAAATTTGTAATCGCCCCCCATTGCATCTACACGCTTGCGTACCAATTCTTTAACCGCTTCAGGAGTTGCACTATCTCCCAACTCGTTAATTGCTTCGAAAGTAATTTTCCTAATATCCTCTTCTGAGAGCTTCACGGTTTAATTCCCTTATATTCATTCTGAAGAAATCGTAAAGATTTGTTTACAGTCTCCAAATTTTTTTCAATTGCAAATTGCTCTGCGTTATGAATTGCACCTCTGTAAAAACGCAGCCATACTAATTCGCCAATAACAATTCCATCAAATGCTCTGTTTTCAACGAACGAGTTGATTGTCCAATATCCGGCAAGTGCGTTCCAGCCCAACGACATTAATCCCGATAAAAATTTTCCTGTGTAAATAGCGCCAGCACCTGGCAAAATATATGAAATTACCTTTGCAAATGTTACAGAAACTTTGGCTTGCTCTGTATGCTCGGCTAACAATTTAAGTTCATGATATGAATTTATTTTACCAAACGACTGTGCTGCATTTCTCCAGTCGTCTGCAAACATGTATGCCCATCCGCGCCAGTAGTTGATTTCGTCGGTCTTGTATTTAAACCGCAAATCATTTTCTAACTTGTTACAAAGTTGAAGTGCGCGGTCTGTTGTTTTTCGTAAAATGTTTGTTCGGATAATTTCTGTTAACGTTTCGAACAGTTCTTCTTCATTACGTGCGCTCAGTTCTGCTAATGAAAAATAGTTAATTGCGTCATCAAACTTTGCGCCTTCTTTGTAACTCTTGCCGATCTGAAAGTTTGCTTCGTA
>JBFLWC010000386.1:0-3544 GCA_040758415.1 Bacteroidota bacterium
TTATTATGCCTGCGATTTACTCGGTATATCTCATTATCAAAAAAATTAGAACCACTTCGGATTATATCTATAAAAAATCGCTATTGTTAATATTAACCGGTTCTTTAATCAGTCTTATACTAGGACTTATCTCCAACGTAATAATTCCTCACATATTTAATAACCATAATTTGGTTCAAGTTGGAGAATCAACAACAGTTGTACAATCATATTTCATTTTAATTGCGGTTATAAAGTACAGATTATTTACACCTGACGTAAAGGATATTGCACACGCACTCTTTGATAATATGAGAGCCGCTGTATTTATTCTAAACAGAGAAGGCGAAATAACTTTAATGAATACTTACGCAGAAGAATTATTCGGTTTTAATGTAACCACTAATTCACAAATAAAAATTGCCGATTTATTTTCCGATTATAATTTGAAAGACAACTTTACTGATGTAGAAACAAGTTATCTATCTAATAACGAATTAAAAACCCTTTCACTCTCGCAAACCGGAATTCTTTACGACGATTTTGAATCCGGGAAGATTCTTATAGCGCGCGATATTACCGAAAATAAGCAAGCTGAAGAAGCATTACGCGAGTCAGAAGAAAAATTCCGCTGGCTTTTTGAAAATGTTCCCGACGGAATCTACCTTAGTTCCCAAACTGGCAAACTCATCAATGCAAATAATACTTTAGTGCAAATGCTTGGATATGATTCCAAGGAACAACTATTGAACGCTGATATTGCAAAAGAATTATATTTGAACCCGGCAGAAAGAACATTGTGGATTAAAGAATTAGAAGCTACTAAAAAGCTGCGTGGTATCGAGCTTCACCTTAAACGTAAAGATGGCAGTCTTTTAATTGTGAGAGAAAACGCTCATCTTCTGGTTGACAAAAACGGAGTTACATATTACGAAGGGACATTAACGGATGTAACCGAGCTCAAAGAAGTGGAAAAAGCAATGCGCTCGTCAGAAATCCATTTTCGTTCTGTATGGGAAAACTCTGCAGAGGGAATGCGGCTAACAGACAAAAGCGGATTTATTATTGCTGTCAACGAAGCATTTTGTAAAATGGTAGAAATGTCAGCCGAAAAAATTGTTGGACAGCCAATAACAATCACGTATGCAGGGAAAAAAGATAAAGAGATTATGCTTCAAAACTACGTTGAGCGCTTTAAAGAAAGGAGTTTTCCATCGCACATTGAACAGAGACTTGTACTATCATCAGGAAAAACAAAATACCTTGAAGGCACGCACACCTTTGTTGACATAGAGAATAGCCACTCTTTGCTGCTAAGCGTCTTTCGTGATGTTACTAAAAAAAAGATATATGAGGAGCTACTTAACAAAACCAAACTGATGATGAACCATGCTGAAGAGATAGCCCATCTTGGAAGCTGGGAATGGGACCAAGAAACTAACCAAGTAAGTTGTTCACCTGAATTTTACAGAATACACGGAATAGAGCCGGAGAATTTTGATGGGAAATTTGATTCCATTATTAAATTAGTTCATACTGATGATTCAAGTAAAATTCTTACAACTATCAATTCTGCGCGAAAATCACGTGGACCTTTTGAGTACTTTGAACGAATAATAAGACCGGACGGTGAAACACGAATATTATTTACAAAAGGAATAGTTCTAACTGATCTTGAAGGAAGTGTTAAAACTATTTATGGTTCCTCTCTGGATGTTACTGAGTTTAAAAAAGTTGAGAATGCATTAATTAATTCTAGAGAACGCCTAAGGGCGCTTTCTGCAAGTCTTGAAGCTGCAAGAGAAGAAGAAAGAGCACATGTAGCTCGTGAGATACACGATGAGCTAGGACAGGTTTTAACAGCAATAAAAATGGATTTGGTACTGATGCGTGAAGAGATAAAAATTAGGACCGACTTTTCAAAGGGAGAGATATCAGAACAACTTGTTCAAATCGAAAAAATGGTAGATCGTCTTATAATCACTGTGAAGCATTTAGCAACCGAACTCAGACCGGATGTTTTAGACCATCTTGGATTAATTGCTGCCCTGGAATGGCAAGCAAAAGAATTTGAAAAAAGGTATAAGATCAAGTGCTTGTTTACAAGTAATGTTAGGAAAGTGGAATTGGAAAAAGAAAAAGCAACAGCCATCTTTAGAATTTTTCAGGAGACTCTAACAAATATTGCCCGTCATTCCGGCGCTTCAAATGTATCAGCAAAACTACAATTGACCGAAAACAAATTGTTTCTTGAAGTAGATGATAATGGTAAAGGAATAACGAAAGAACAAGTTTTAGATGTCTCATCCATTGGGATCACGGGAATGAAAGAGAGAGCAAAGTTTATAGGAGGAAAAGTTTTTGTTGACGGCTCGCCCGGCAACGGGACAAAAGTCTTGCTCGAAGTTCCTGTCCACTTAGCATAAAAGCTATAATTAAAAATGAGAGGGTGCTATGAAAGTATTAATTGTTGATGATCATGAATTGGTAAGAGAAGGACTGAAAAAAGTGCTTCTAAAACACCCTGATATAAAATTAGCTGGCGAAGCAAAAAGTGCAGAAGAGCTTTTTGGGTTGCTTCAAGAATCCGATGTTGATTTGGTGATTCTGGATATTACACTTCCTGGCAGAAGCGGCCTGGATATTATTCGTGATCTTAAAAATCTTCATCCTCATATAAGAGTTCTGATTCTTAGTATGCATCCAGAAGAAAGGTTTGCATTAAGAGTTTTAAAAGAAGGCGCATCAGGTTATCTATCTAAAGAAGCTGCTGCTACAGAACTCATATCTGCAATAAGAAAAATAAATAGTGGCGGCAAATATATAAGCTCTTCTTTAGCAGAACATTTAGCCGATAGTTTTGATAAGGATCTGAGTAAACTACCTCACGAGACTTTGTCGAATCGCGAATTTGAAATTCTCCGTCTAATTGCAAAAGGCAAATCCGTTGGTCAGATTGCTAAAGAATTGATTCTGAGCATAAACACAATAACTTCTTACCGTTCACGTATGATGAAGAAAATGAACTTCACTTCTACTGCTCAAATAATTCGATATGCTATTGAACATAATCTTATTGAATAGAGTGCAGAATTGATAACTTTCATTTTTGTTTAGTGGAAATAAAGAGAAGAACCTCTTTTATGAAATTTTTTTTGCCGCAATAAATATGTCAATCGTATTATGGATTTCTTGACTAAATAATCAATTGAATCGCTATAGTAATTTGATATTCGAAATATTATTATCTTTTGTAAATAGGGGTTTAGAGTGAAGATATTAATAGTAGATGATTCAAAGGAAATAAGAGATAGAGTTTTACGATTGGTAGTTACCAACAGTGTTTTTACCAAAGTGTTACAGACCGAAACCTTATATGAAGCAAAAAAAATAATTTCCGATGAATTTCCAGAAGTTCTTTTGTTGGATATTCAACTACCAGATGGAACCGCATTCGATATATTAGATTCGATTGAACTAAAAATTTATTCGCCCATTATTATTATTCTTACCAATTATAATTTGCCTTCTTATAGAGAAGAAGCCAAAGAAAAAGGAGCTTCTT
>JBFLWC010000387.1:0-4502 GCA_040758415.1 Bacteroidota bacterium
GATGTGATTTTATATTCGATCAACGTTTATCCTTATTCAAAGCCGGTCGCTTTCTCCACTGGCTTTCTTTTAGGTTCGGTCGGTTTTTTATATCTTTATAAGGGTTTGAAAAATCTATTACAAGAATTGAAAAATTGAGTCCTTCGTGAAAAAATATCTTTCTGCGTTTGTCTGCGGTTTTGGAGCCGGCGTTTTACATATAGTCCCTTTAGTAAAAAGTTTTTCGTGCTGTTTGATTATTCCGGTTGCTGCATTTCTTGCTCTCGTGCTAGACCAAAGAGCTTCCCGGAACAGCAAAAAGATTCCGATGAAAAAAGCGATGGTTTTTGGTTTATTAACCGGATTGTATGCAGCAATTTTTGGCAGCATTTTCGAAATAGTTATTACTTACATTACAAAACATAACGACATTGTTGCCACATTCCCAGAGCTTCAAAGAATGATTCAAGGTTTTCCGGTAAGTGATGAAATCAAGACCGAGGCGTTGAAACTTTTTCAAAATGTTCGGGATGAAATTTTAGCGCGCGGTTTTTCTTTGCTATATACATTTTCTATTCTTATCAATTATCTCATCATAGATACAATTTTTGGTACGATTGGCGGATTGATTGGTGCACAAGTAATTAACAGCAGAATAAATAAAAACGAATTGTAAAATGATCACCGCATTAATATTCAGCGCACATTTAGTCTTCATGCTTATTATCTTTACAAAAAAATGGCAGAACGAATCTATATCATCTGCATTAACGAACCTTGCATTGATTATTGTTTTATTTGCAGTGGGCTGGTCTATTTCTACATCCGTAGTAAAGATTTTTATTGACAGCAAAGGATTTGGAATTCAATTCGACGCCGATGCAATTTCTTTAACGCTTCTTACCATTGTTGAATTTTTCTTTTACAGATTTTATTATAAAGAAGAGAAAACAGCAGTTGGAAAACTTACTGAAGGCGGTACGGAAAAATAATTACAACCGTTTGCTCAATTTGTTTTACATTTGGCGGAAGCGGTTCAAAACGCCACTGCCTTAATGAATTGATTGCAGTTGCTTCTAAACGAGCATCAGCTTTTATCAGCGGGAAAATTTTCCCAACCGTTCCATCGGGCATAATTGTAAAACGCAGCTTAACATCAATTTCTTTTGCAACTCCTTCCGGATATTCCGGTAAACTGTAGCTGTAAATTCTTCTCATTCCTTTTCCACCGAAGTCCAATTCAAAACCGAAACCGCTGTCTCTTCCGCTCCCGCTTTTTTCCATCCCTTCAGTCAATGGTTTTATATTACTCTTTTCATCCGCCTTCGGCGTATTTTCTTTTTTCTTATCTACTCTTCTTATAACATTACTTTCATCGGCATGCACTGCTTTGGGAAGCTCTACTTTCTTTAATTCATTTTTCTTCTCTACAATTTTTTCTTCTGCAATCTTTTGTTCGTCTGATTTTATTTCTTCTTTTAACACACCCGGACTTCCTACTCCACTACCCGAACCAAATCCGACTAAAAGATATTCCTCGGCGACTCTTTCATCCGACATCTTTACGAAAAGAAAAATTAACGCAACTACCACATGAAATGAAATTGAAACAACATAAGAAATATTTCTCGGTTCTTTGGTAAACATCAGAAAGAAATCTTTTCTGTTTGGATTATAAACTTATCAATCCCTATTCCCTTTGCTGCATCTATCACTTTTATAATCAAATCAATCTTCACAGATTTATCGGCACGTATTGTGAGATTATCTTTTTGATCTTTCCGTTCAGCTGCCAGCTTTCCTGCAAGTGCATCCAGTCCAACTTCTGCAGAACCAACATAAACTCTCTCGCGGTCAGTGATGGTAACCGTAAAGTTTGTTGACTGCGCTTGTTCATTATTTTTTGCGCCCGGCAGTTTTACCTTTACACCGGTTTGAAGAACAAACTGAGACGATAAAAGGAAAAAGATCAAAAGCAGCATAACAATATCTGTAAGCGAAGAGAAGTTAAATGCACTTATTAGTTTGTGAGAAGATTCAAATTTCATTTCTGCTCCTACAATTCTATCTCTTCATCATCGGAATTTTGGCTTGCGTGAATAGTCTCATCAAGCACATCTAAAATATCTGTTGCAACTCTTTCCATATCCAAAACAATTTTGCTTATACGGCTAACAAAATAATTATACAACGCAAGTGCAGGAATTCCTACGAACAAACCGAAAGCAGTTGTAAGCAGCGCTTCCCAAATTCCCGCAGCTAAGTCTGCAGGACTTGCACTACCCTGCAGCTCTTGAATTTTCATAAAAGCCGAGATCATTCCAATAACAGTGCCAAGGAAACCGAGCATCGGCGCAGCGCCGGCAACAGTTGCTAAAGTTGAAAGACCTCTTTCTAATTTGCTGATTTCCTGTTTGCCCGCTGCTTCTATTGATTCCAAAACTCTCTTTCTGCCAAAATTTATTTTCTTCAGTCCGCGGCGTATGATGTTTGCAATCGGTGATTTTTCTTCTAAACAATAGTTGATAGCACCGGCTACGTCCTTCTTCTTTAACATTCCCCTTATTCTAATTGAGAACGACGGCACATTTATTTTCGCTTTACGAACAACCATAAACTTTTCTACAACAATTGCCAAACCAATAACCGAACATGCGAGAATTGGCCACATTACAAGTCCGCCTTTTAAAAACATTTGAATCAAATTCATGATTTACCTTCCGGAATATTTTTAAAAATTATTTTTGCGCATGAACTCTTGAGTTTCTTTTTCAGATTTAAACGGACCGATGCGCACACGGTACCACGTTCCACCTTTTTGCGGAAGATATGCTTCAACAATAAATGCACTAAAACCATCTTTGCGCAGACGTTTTACTTCCTGCTCTGCTTTCAATTTGTTCTTCCACGATGAAGTTTGAAAACTGAAATTTCTCCCGTCCGAATAAATCGAACCACCTATACGGGTATCGGTGGTAATAGATTGGTAAAGATCTCTCTTTTCCTGAAGACCGGGTTTGACCGATTTCAGAGTCCCTGACAAAACTTCAGGTGATTTCAATTGTTTTGAACGCGTGTCATTTTTGTCTGTAAAAATATTTTGCAAATCGGACTCATTTTTAATTGGCACAGGCGGAGTTGCAGTCCGGGGAAAATCGGTTAAATCCTCTAAAGAAAATGCAATTGTATCTTTTTGTTTGGTTTGAGCTGGAGGAATAGTTGGCCGGTCTGTTCGAGAAGTAATTTGATCATCAGGCAAAGTGATTTTATCAGACGTAGTGGCTGCTTCCGAATCTACTGCATCAACGTTAGATTGTGATGCACCATTTAGTTTGGCTTTCAGTTGTTGTTCGCTAGGATTTTCCCCCTTCAACAGAAAAAAGACGATGATAGCAGAGACAACAACAAAAGCAGAGAAGATGATTAAAAAAGTTTTGCCAAAATAATCCGATCTATATTTCTCTTCGGGGTTCAACTTCGGCTCTTCCGGCGGTCTTTCAATTTTGTTTACTTCTTCATCGGATAAAGTGATAGCCATCCGTCTTTCTTTCTGGAGTTTTCTTTCTTCAACAAATTCGTATTTCACCGGCGGGCCAGAAAATTCCAAAACGACTTTTTTTGAGCCCGATGTTCCACTTTCTATTTTTTTTTCAGCAAAGTCTGTTTGAGTTATTAATTTATCAGGTTCTGCTTCTATCTGGTTTTCAATTGTCTTCTGGAGCTGTTTGAAAAAATCTTTAGTTGTTCGTTTATCTACTTCATTAAAATTTTCCGGTGCTGAATCCCGTAAAAAGTCGTCAACCAATTTAAGGTCATTTTCCTCTTCGGCATTATCGCTTTTCATCATTTCAAATTTGGTTTCTTCATCATTTCTAATTCCAAATTCCTCTTTCAGTTCATCACCCCAGTTCCACTCAATTTTTTCATCTTCTTTTTGAAGCCGATTTTCATCCTCAATTCCTACTTCTTCAGAAGATCCAAATCCGCCTTCTGCTGACCTACTGAGGATGTCCTTCGGTCCTTCGGAGGAACTCCATAAATTTTCCTCTGCATTTATATTCTCTTCCTTTTTTACAGGTTCATCTTCTATTAATTTTTTTATTAGATCCTCTTCGGGAAAAACCTTTTCAAATATCTCTTCACTTTTTTCTATAGGAATAATTTCCTTTTGCGGAATCAAAGGCACAGTATCATCAAGCAATTCTGCAATAGTGATTGAACCGGCCGAATCGTCTTCAGCCGAACTTGAAAAAATACTAGGATCAGTTATATTGGATTCACCAGCTTCGGAGGAACCGGTGTAAACTACATTCTCTATTCCAGAATAATCTATCTGTTGATTCTCAAATTCATTCTCATCAATTAATTCTTGCTCTTGCTCTTGCTCTTGTTCTTGCTCTTGTTCTTGCCCTTGCTCTTGTTCTTCCTCTTGCCCTTGCCCTTGCTCTTGTTCTTCCTCCCCATTTATCTCTCCAAAAATTGTAAATCTAATATCCTGCTCGTCAAAAGCCGGTTGGCTTTCG
>JBFLWC010000388.1:0-2222 GCA_040758415.1 Bacteroidota bacterium
TTATTAAACAAGAAGACATATAAAAATTTTAGTGAGGCCTTCTTTTCTGGCCTTCTTTTCTGGCTTTAAAGGAATTCATATTGAGGATATCTTTATTAAGTTTTATAAAATATCAAAAGTTACCTAACCGCTTAAAAAAGGATTTAGCTCCTGTCAGATAACGGCAGATAAATCATGCCTTCGGCAGACAAGTTCGATGCGGTCTAAACTTGTCTGCCAACGGAGGATTGAGATGCATTAGGGTCCGGCTCTTCAGAAAAAGTTTGTGAAAAATTTATTACGATGGATATAAATAAAAATCATCAAACAATTAATGAGAGAGATAAAATTACAAAGCTGTTCCTTCTTTTTACTACTTATCAGTTAGCACTGCATATTTATTTCTCATTGTCTGCTCGCGATCCGCGCTTATTCGTTCCCACAGTAATTGCTTTTATTCACGATGCTGTTCTCCTTTCAATTATAGCTGCAATAGGTAATCTTCTGTTTATTTTAATTCCACAAAAAATAAAAAAAGTATTTCACAGAACTTTTTTGACATGTTTTATAATCATCGGTGCTTTGTTTGCAAGCTATCCAAAAATCCTTAGAGAATATTTGGCATTCCCGGTCAACATTTTCGATGCTGATTTCAGCAGCGCTAAAGTTTTAGTTTCTGATTACCTCGGCATCACAGCTTTATTGCCGTCTCTCATTGCATTCATCCTTGGCGTGTCGGTTATATTTTTAAAAGCAAGAATAAGAATACCAAACAAAATTAAAGTTGCCGGTTTTTTATTTTGTTAACAATATTCGGTTTTACACTTCAAAGACCATCGCCGCAGCAAGCCGCGGGGTATTCTGGGTAAAAATTAAATATCCGTCTTCCTATTCACGTCTGCCTGCGGGTTTCACGCCTACCGTCCTACTGTTGTTGGCAATACTGATCCAATCGTTCCGTTATATCGCATACTTCGATCGTTTTCTGTTGAATTTGTTGCTGCTTGAAAGCCAGGCGGAAGTTCCTCCTTCAAGGTTATATACATTTGTGTATCCTTGCTGTTTCAGATAATGAGCCACTTCGTAGGAACGGTTACCACTCTGGCAAATTGACACGATGGGCTGTGATTTATCTGCGGGAAGTTCTTGCATGCGTTGTAGAATTTCACTTGTGGGAATGTTTACCACTCCTGGAATAGCTCCGAAGGCAATCAATTCAAATGGCTGTCTTACATCAAGAAGATAAAGATCGGGATTTTTTTCTACCATACTTGCTAACTCCATTGCGCTTATGTTTTCAAACGGCTCGCTTCTATTCTGCACAACACGCTTTGTACCGCATTGGAGTGTCATCTTTCCACTTTCAGCTACTTCCGAAATTGGCGGAAAGAAGCCGGCTACAAATTCAACATACTCTTTCTTTGTGCGTTGTTTCAAGAATGGGTTCGTAAGTTTTTCATCATGCAGATAAGAAAATGTATTTTCTTCATAATCGTGTCCGGGCCATATTTTGATACTTCCCGGTAATGGGAGAATTTTATTAATAAGACTATCATACTGTTCTTCCGTGTTACCTCCCGGCAGATCGCTGCGACCTGCCTGACCAATTAACAGCAAATCACCGGTAAAAAGATTATCTTCAATCAAAACACTAATATGATTATCTGTATGACCGGGTGTAAAAAGAATTGTAAATCTGAGCGGACCTATTTCAACAACATCATTGTCTTTTACGTAATAATCAACTTCAAACTTTGCATTTGCACGTAAAATATCACCAATGCCAAACTTGTCCCCCTGGTCAACAATTTTCCATTTGTTCTTAGTGTTCTCGTGCATAATAAGCTTCACAACGGAATGCTTCTTTAACTCACCTGCAGCAGAGACGTGGTCTGCGTGAGTATGTGTATCTATTATATGTGTGATATTAACACCGAGCTCATCGGCAAGATATAGTATCCGCTGAAAGTCCTCAACATTTGGATCTATCACGACAGCATTTTTTGTTTTCTCGTGGGCGATGATATACGATAATGTGCCTGTACCATCGTTTGAGCGAATTTGTTTAATAAACATCTCTCATCTCCTATCTTTGTTATAGAAAAGATTTTTCCATAATTCTATGGAATAAGATGCGAAGTCCTTAATTGGGGTGCAGGAAAAATGTTAAAATTCTTTCTTGCACGCACGCCATTTCACGTAGAGACGGATCGAATCCGTCTCTTATATAATCCACCTCTTAT
>JBFLWC010000389.1:0-2430 GCA_040758415.1 Bacteroidota bacterium
TGAGTTTTCGAGAACTATCTCAGCAATATCTTTTACTAATATTTCTTCCTGTTTATCAAAGGATTTAATACCGTCAGTCATCATAGTCATACAGAACGGGCAAGCTGCGGCAACAGTATTGGCATCGGTTTTAATCGCTTCATCTGCTCTGTTAATATTAATTCTTGTTCCCTCTTTTTCTTCCAGGAACATTCTTCCGCCGCCGGCGCCGCAGCAAAATCCTTTATCCCGGCTGCGTTTCATTTCAATAAACTCTACACCTTTAAGCATTTTCAACGGATTGCGCGGCGAATCATAAATGTTGTTGTATCTTCCAAGATAACACGAATCGTGATAAGTAATTTTTGCTTTCACTTCTTCATTTTTCAACAGGATCTTTTCTTCATCAAGCAGCCGATTTATTAATTCGGTGTGATGGATTACTTCAAAGTTCCCCCCGAATTGCGGGTACTCGTTCTTCAACGAATTATAGCAGTGAGGACAACCCGTTACAATTTTTTTAACGCCATAGTTGTTAAGTGTCTCAACATTTTCCTGCATCATCATTTGAGCAAGGTATTCATTACCAAGGCGACGGGCGGTATCGCCGTTACATTTTTCTTCCGTTCCTAAAATCCTGAAATCTATATTTGCTTTCTGCATCAGCATTGCAATTGCTTTTGTAACCCTTTGATAGCGTGCATCAAACGAACCGGCGCATCCAACCCAAAAGAGAATTTCTCCGTTCGGGTCTTCTGCCATAGTCTTGATGTTCATTCCTTCAGCCCAGTTTGCTCTATCCTGAGAGTTGAACGCCCATGGAGTAAAATTCGTTTCGATGTTTTTGAAAACCACATTCAGCTCAGGAGGAAAGTTCGATTCATTTAGAACAAGGTTTCTTCTCATATCAACTATTGAATCAACATGCTCAATTGTAACCGGGCATTCATAAACGCAAGCCATACACGTTGTGCAAGCCCAAAGCTCTTCGTCCTCGATGTAATTGTGAACCAAAGTTTTTTGAATAGTTTCGTTATCACTACCGGCATGAGCTAAAACCATCGGGGCTTTGTCTTCTGTGCGATGACGAATATTAACAATAATTTCACGCGGCGATAATTTTTTACCTGTTGCAGCAGCCGGGCAAGAAGCGGTACAGCGCCCGCATTCTGTACAGGCAAAGCCGTCTAAAATTTGTTTCCATGAAAGATGTTCAAAATCTGCTGCTCCGTATTGAGTTACATTTTCGTCTTCAAGATTTAATTTCTTCAACGCGTATTTCTGCTTGCCGATTTTTGAGAAGTAAACATTCGGTATTGAAGTGAAGACGTGAAAATGTTTTGAATACGGAAGATAATTCATGAACACAAAAACAATTAGGATGTGTATCCACCAAAAAACTTCGTACAAAATTTTTGATGATGGGCTGTAGCCGTCAAAAAATATAACGCTAAGTTGATAAGATATCGGGCGCACTTCATAATTGATTAATGCAAAGTTTGCATTTGCAATGTGAGTTATGTTCTGCCCGAACATCGAAACAACGACGCCGAAAATCATGAAGAGAATAAATGCAGCATCAAGTTTGTGTTTTTTCACATCAAGCCGCGGCACTTTCAGAATGAATCTTCTATACAAAGCCAACAGCACAGAAATAATTACAAGCAAACCGAGGATATCTTGCACAAGAGTTATTGCTGTAAAAACAGGTCCTAAAAAGTGAAGCGAGAATTGAGGATAAAATCCTTGAAAGATTGCTTCGGCTACAGCAAAAAGAAAAAGCATGAATCCCCAAAAAATAAAAAAATGAACAGCTCCGGCAATCGGGTCGCGCAAAAGTTTTGTTTGACCGAAGGCAATCTTCAAAACATTTTTGATTCTTTCCGAAGGATTATAGAAGCGGTTTTCTGGCTGACCTAATTTTATGTAGGAAAGGATTCTTCTCAGATTAAAGCCGAGGAATCCAAATGCAGCTACAAATATTAACGAGAAAATGATCTGTTTCATCATACTGTATGCAGCTTAAGGAAGTTTAGAATGTTTTTTTGAAACAGCTTTATAAATACTTAACGCTGCAGCAATCTTAATTACATCCCAAACAGAAAAGATAATTAAGCCGCTGAATAATGCTTTGTAAAAATTTCCGTCCATAAAAAGCGCAAGATAAGAAGCCCCGGCAATTAGAATCAAAAATTGACTAAGGACAAATGACAACAGTGTTGTAACTGTGTTACTTTTTATTTCTAAAATGTATCCTGTCAAAAACGCTGCGAACGGAAATGAAAGAAGATATCCGCCGGTTGGTCCAAACAACCGCTCAAATCCAAAACTAAACCCTGCAAAAACCGGTAAGCCGATAGCTCCTGCAGCTAAATAAAGTAACTGGCTATAAGCACCATTACGCGAACCGAGAAATGCACCGGAAAGAAGAACCAACATAGTTTGTAATGT
>JBFLWC010000390.1:0-6784 GCA_040758415.1 Bacteroidota bacterium
CGTAACCGCAATTCATCCTCGTCGCAAAGCGACGAGGTATTCTTGCGGACGAAACAATAAATTAACAAGTAGACGAAAGGGACTAAAATGAAAAGTAATTTGAAATATGTTTTGTTAGTCTTGATGGCGGTTGTAGTCAGTTCAAAAATTTTGTCCGCACAAAACAATGATGAAAGTGGAGTTAAATCTGCTTTGAATAGTTTGTTCGATTTCAGCAAATCGAAAGCGTATGAAAAAGCTGCGCTGCTTATTGCTTACGATGGCGAAGACAAAAACAGAGTTCAGAAGGATGCGTTCAATCCGGCTAATAAAGAAGAACTCAATCAAGTAAAAAGAATCTGCAAAAAAATCTCTGCGCTCATTGAACTTTGTTCTAAACATGAGTTCGGAACTGTTAGAACAAAGAACGACGGAGTAAAAGATATTTACACAATCGAAGTGAATTTCATAAGCGGTGATCAGAAACTTGTTACTTCATTCAGCTTTGTTAAAGGCGGGAAAGGATATTTGCTCGTCAATATGAATTAGCACTATTTCTTCTTCCTTTCATGTTGTAGAATAAAACGCAATTACACCAGACGGATTCCGCCGAAGTCCCGATTCATCGGGACGAAGGCAGATTAAATAGCAATCCTGTACTTATGAAACGAAATTTAATGGGGCTGTCCAAAAAGTAATTTTTCAATTTTAAAATCCGTGAAAACCTGCCTGCCGTCAGGCAGGTCTGTTATAATCAGTGTTATCAGTGTTCCATTTTTAAAAAATAATTACTTTTCAGACAGCCCCAAGGTTTACATTTGCACAATCACTGCAAACAATTTCATCCACTCAAAAAAATGTTACTGATTAAAGAGTTTTCAGCACCCAGTTCGCCTAGTTTCCCCCGGGTGAGCGGCTATCAATTATTAGTTACGCCAGAAATCTGAGTGCATGAAAAAAGTTGCGGTCGTATTTCTAATTCTTCACTTAAGAAAGTCTTTTCGGTCCAGCATTTAAAACTTCTTTTGAACAACCATTCTCAAATAGCTTGAAGTTCTCAATAAAGCGCGCCGCAAGCGCATCGTACTTTTTCCAGTATTCATCTTTACTGCCCCAGGAATTTTCCGGATACAAAACGTCTTCGGGAACATCCGGACAATTCATCGGCACTTCATAACCGAAGAGTTTGTCTTTGCGAAATTGAACATTATCAAGTTTGCCTTCGAGCGCAGCGTTTAAAAGATTTCTTGTGTGGCGGATGCTTATCCGTTTTCCAACGCCGAATCTGCCACCGACCCAGCCGGTATTAACCAACCAAACATTGGCACTATGTTTTATCATTCTCTGCTTCAACATCGCTGCATAATCCGAAGGATGACGAACCATAAACGGTCCGCCGAAACATGCAGAAAAAGTTATTTGCGGTTCTATGCCAAGTCCAATTTCTGTTCCGGCAATTTTTGATGTGTATCCGCTTATAAAATGATATTGAGCCTGTTCGGGATTTAATTTTGCAATTGGAGGCATAACACCCGAAGCATCGCATGTTAAAAAGATAACATTTTTTGGATGCGTGTGAACGTATCCTTCTTGAATTACATTCGGAATAAAATCAATCGGATATGATGCGCGCGTATTTTCAGTAATCGAATCATCATTAAGGTCAATCGTGCGGGTTATCGGATCCCAAACAACATTTTCTAAAATTGTTCCAAAGCGGCGTGTAGTTTCATAAATCTGCGGCTCGTTTTCTTCAGAAAGACGAATTACTTTAGCATAACATCCGGCTTCAAAATTAAAAACGCCCTGCGCACTCCATCCGTGTTCGTCATCGCCAATGAGTTTACGTTTTGGATCAGCCGATAAAGTTGTTTTGCCCGTTCCGCTCAAACCGAAGAACAATGCAACATCGCCGTCAACACCTACGTTAGCAGAGCAGTGCATCGGAAGAACATCTTGATATGTGAGCAAAAAATTCAAAACCGTGAAAACAGATTTTTTTATTTCCCCGGCGTAAAGTGTATTTGCAATAATTGCTGTCCGCTGATCGAAGTTAAGAATTATTGCAGTGTCTGTGCGTGTGCCGTCTGTTATCGGGTCAACTTTGAATCCCGGTACTGCAATTACTGTAAACTCCGGAACAAATTTTTTCAATTCATCTTTATTATCTGTTGTGATAAACATATTGCGAGCAAACAAACTATGCCATGCTTTTTCTGTAACGATTCGCACAGGCATTTTATAATCCGGATCTGCGCCTGCGTAGCAATCTTGCACAAACATCTCTTCCCCTTGAACCCAAGCCTGTAATCTTCCCATCAACTGAGACCACATTGAATGCGCATAGGGACGGTTGTACGTTCCCCACCAAATATCTTTTCCGGTTGTTTCTTCTTGAACAACAAATTTATCTGCTGCAGCGCGCGCAGTATGTTTGCCTGTGTTTACTAAAAGCGCGCCGTGTTTTGCAAGTTTTCCCTCGTTTCTAAAAATGATTTCTTCATAAAGAGCTTCATTAGGCAAATTCCAATAGACACGATCGAGATTTGTAAATCCTTGATTCTTCAATCGAAAGTCAGAAGCAAGTTCGAGCGCTTGCTTTGTTGCAGGTGTGCTAAATTCTAAATACTTGCTCATAACCAATCCCTCACTAATTTACGTTCTCCAATATAAAGTTCGTTGGGTGAGTTTGGATCTAATGCCCATTTCATTCTTTCTACACCTTCGGTGATATCTTTAATTGTTCCGCAATAACTGATTCTTAAATGACCATCTAAACCAAACTCCTTGCCAGGAACTGTAAGAACCATAACTTTATCAATTAAGTAAGAGGAAAGTTTTTGAGAATCTTTTTCGTATGCGGAAAAATCTGCGAAGCAATAAAACGTTCCATCTGGTGTTGCAACTTTAACACCGCTGAACGAACGGAGTTGTTCAATCAAAACGTTGCGGTTGTTTTCGAGTGTAACGCGTAAACTTTCAACACTCGATTGAATTCCATTCAATGCACCGGCTGCTGCCTTCTGTAAAAGAACAGAAGGACCGGAAGTTTGATGCCCCTGAATATTTGTCATGGCTTCGATTAGTTTTTTATTCCCAACCGCCCAGCCGATTCTGAATCCCGTCATTGCATATTGTTTGGATACTCCGTTGATAATAATAAGTTTTGAATTCTCAACGGATTTTTTTGTGTAATCGTAAGCGCTGAATGTTTTTTTTCCATCGAAGATGAGACGGTGATAAATGTCATCCATAATTAAATAGAGATCTTTCTTTTCGCAGAAGTTCACAATATCTGAAATGAATTCTTCCGGGTACATCACGCCGGTTGGATTGTTGGGACTGTTAATAATTATTGCGCGGGTATACGAACCGACGCGCTGCTCAATATCTTTGAGTCGGGGGTAAAATGTTCCGTCTTCGGGTAAAGCAGCAACGCCAATTGCACCGCAAAGTTTTGCCATATCGGGATAACTTACCCAGTAGGGCGCGGGATAAATTACTTCTTCCTGCGGATTTAAAATAGCTTGAAGCGCAACCATAATTGCCTGCTTTGCACCGCCGGATGCAATTACATTTTCCGGATTAACTTTTCTGTGATAGAATTCCTCTGTGTATCTTATGATAGCTTTTTTCAATTCGGGAATTCCGTCTGCGGGCGCGTAACGAACTTCGCCGGTGTTGAGTGAATTTACTGCTGAAAGCAGGGCATCCATCGGCGCTCTGCTTTTGGGTTCGCCTCCGCCAAGATGAATTACCGGCTCTCCTTTTTCTCTTAAGATTACTGCTTTTTCATTGAGTGCCAGGGTTGGGGAAGCTTTGATTGACCTTGCGATTTGACTTAGACTCATACTCAATCCTTACAAGAATATTTAAATAGAATTTTAGTGTCCTAAACTTATCGGCTCTTGAAGTGATTAGCAAGAAGTTTATTTATTCATTAGTCAATCGTCATTCGTACTTCGTATTTCGTACTTCGTACTTCGTATTTCGTACCTCGTACTTCGTATCGGCGTTTATTCTAACTTCAGTATATTCATAATCAGCCGTATCAATTCTCTCTTCTCGAAGGGTTTGGCAAGATAATGCGTAAACCCTTGAGAGAGAAAATCGCGTTTATTTGCATCCGATGCGTAACCGGTTAATGCAACAACCGGAGTGTCTTCATACTTTACAAGTTTTTTTATCTCTCTAAGAACTTCCGTACCGTCTATGCCATGACCAAGATTAATATCAATCATCAAAAGACTGTAATTATTCCTGGCTGCCATTTTAACTGCGCTTAAACCATCGCGCGCAAAAGAAACTTTACACATCTTTGCCAAAAATCTTTGAACAACTTCAACGTTGAACGGATTATCTTCTACTAATAATACTTCGGGCAGTGCTGCAGACGGGACATCTTCGGCTTCAGATGTGTGTACCGGTATTCGGGTTTGTATTTGTGCTATATCTGCTAATATTTCTTTTTGAACAAAAGTTTTTTTATACGGAAGCGCTGCCGTCTTGAATCTCCTTTCAACAGGCAAAGCAAGTGTAAATATTGAACCTTTGCCAAGTTCGCTTTGCACGGTTATTTCTCCTCCTAAGAGCCGCGCCATTCTGCTTGCTAGCGTTAAGCCCAACCCCAATCCTTCATAGTCTCTTCTAAATCCTTCACTAAGCTGTTTGAACTCGCGGAAAATAATGTTTTGATTCTCTTTCTTTATTCCAAGTCCGGTATCTTTAACGTGAATCAGTGCTTCCTCTTTTCCATCGTTGGTTGCTCTGTTTTCAAGTTCGATGCTTACAGTGCCGGCAGTTGTATATTTAATTGCGTTTTCTACAATGCTGGAAACTGTTTTGGTTAATAAATTTTCATCGGTTTCTATTAACAATTCCTCCTCTTTACTAAAGAAGTTGAAGTTGAGTCTTTTATCTTTTGCCGGTTTTTCGTAAAGAGTTTTAATTTGCTGGCAGAAAAATGTTAAATCCACTTCCGATTTTGAGATGAGATAATTATTGTTCTCCAATTCAGAAAGTGTAAGCACAGAGTTAAGCGTGTCCATTAATCGCTTGCCCGAGCGTGTTATTTTTTCTACCATATCTAATTGATCACTGTCTGTTAAATCATCTTTCAGTAACTGGGCAAATCCAAGAATGCCGTTTAGCGGAGTGCGGAATTCGTGCGACATATTTGCTAGCAGAGACGACTTTAATTTATTTGCTTCTTCTGCTTCCTCTTTCGATTTGATCAATTCTGCTTCGATCTTTTTTCTTTCTGTAATATCTTCTTTAATAGCAAGGAAGTGTGTCGTTTTGCCTGTTTCATTTTTGATCGGCGAGATTGAAGCGAATTCCCAATAAAGTTCGCCGGATTTTTTCCTGTTGTGAAATTCACCGCGCCACTCGTTGCCGCTGGTAATTTCGTCCCAAAGTTCTTTATAATAATCAAGAGAATGGTGGCCAGTATTTAATACTTTCGTACTCCTGCCAATTACTTCTTCCGGCGCATAACCTGTTACATCTTTGAATTTAGGATTAACATATTCAATGAAGCCGTTTGGATCGGTGATCATAATAGCCGCGGAACTTTGTTCAACTGCGCGTGAAAGTTTGCGGAGTTCAGCTTCGGCTTTTTTTCTTTCTGAAATATCTCTAATAATAACTTGCAGCGCTTTTTGTCCGCCATAGTTAATTGGCACGCTTGTAACTTCAACATCGAGCACGGAGCCGTCTAATTTTATTAACTTTTCTTCTGCCGGTGGTACAGGCGCATTGGTTTTTAATACCTGGGTTATTCTGTTGATTGCAAATTCCCTATAATCCGGATGCACAAAATCTATAACCGGTTTGTTAATTAACTCTTCTGAATTTTTTGCCCCTATTAATTTAAATGCTGCCGGGTTGGCAAATATAATTTTGCCGCTGCAATGAACAGCAATAGCATCGGGCGAGTACTGAATTATGTTTCTGTAACGTTCTTCGCTTTCTTTTAGAGCTTCTTCTGCTTTTTTTCTTTCGGTTAAGTCGCGGTTAATAGCTAAAATATAATCTTCATCATCAATTCTAATAATTTGCGCACTTACCTCTGATGGAAAAATTGAACCGTCTTTTCTGCGGTGCGTTACTTCAAAAGATGCCGAACCATTCTCAAAAATTTCTTTTATTCTTGATTCGGCAAGTTCTAAACTTTCTTCAACATCCAGATCCTGGACTTTCATAGAAAGTATTTCACCCAGCGAGTATCCATGCGATTGAAATGCAAACTCGTTAGCGTAATGAATTCTTCCCTCGCGGTCAATTAGAAAAATAGCATCTTTAGCTGAATCTAAAAGAAGTGCTTGAAGCTGTATTTGTCTTTCCGCTTGTTTCCTTTCTGTTATATTTCTCTGACTGCCCCATACTTGATATATTTTATTGTCTTTAATGAGTAATGTAGAGTTGTTCAGAAAATAGATTGTTTTGCCGTTGCGGTCTTTCTCTACAGTCTCTTGATCAACTGCCCTAATTCCTTTTTCGAACCAGGGAATCAGTTCTTGAATACTTGATTCACGGCTGCTTAGCCAGAAATCACTTAATTTTTTCCCAACCAGTTGTTCGGGATTATCGTAGCCGTACATTTTTGCAAAGGCAGTATTGCATTCAGCAAGGTAAGCGTGGTCTAAATAATATTCGGCTTTTTCTCTGCTCGATAATTCAAGAGGCATAGGAGGGTCAAATTCCATCCTTGAAATTCCTTCCGAACTATTCTCAATAAAAAGACGGTATCTTTCTTCACTTGTTCTTAGTGCCTCGCCGGCAATTTTTCTTTCTGTTATATCCC